>JAKJGQ010000027.1 GCA_022704305.1 Thermotogae bacterium
TCGTGTTCTTCGGGAGTACCTGAAGGTATGAAGCCGCTGAAAGTCGGTACTACCACCATAAAGTATATTCCCAAAGACGCTTTAATCGACGTATACCCTATGCCTTATGACGAAAAAATGATCCTGGAGCTTTTGCAGAACAACTTATTTGTAGAGTTTGAAGGAACTTACTCCGGCGGAATAGTTGACAAAAGCATGTACTATGAAATGGCTGATCTTGCTGCAAGAACAGAACTTTCAAAGTTTCTGGATACAATCGTACAGGGCTACTCTGCCAAAGTTTCCGGAATCCTCAGCGAAGTAAAGACAACTCAGAACAACGCTGATGTAAATGAAATGGTTGCCTCGGCAGGCAAGACGGTACAGGAAGCATTTACAGTATCCAGACAGCAGGGAGCAAAGGTTTTATGCAAATACTACATTCCTACCGGAAATAAGTATGAGTATCACGTAAGCATCTTCTACAATCCTCAGGCAGTTATTAACTATCTTGAACAGACAGAGCTCATAAAAAAAGCAGGTGACCAGCAGGTGCAGCTGCAACAGGCTCTTAATGATGTAATAAAAGAAGCGAAAAAAGGAACTCCGATGGATCAGAAGCAATAAATTTTCCCCCTAACGGGGGAAAATTTTTATTGTGTCTACTTCAGTATGTCCATGCCTGAAGCTTCATTCCCAAAGTTTCTTCAATGGCTTTTCTGTATATTCTCAACACCACGGCATATATGCCGTCACCATCTGTATCCTTTGAGCCTTCAGTCGAAATCTCCTCAGCGCCTCTTATTACTCCTCTTAGTCTGGTTTCTACTGTCTTATCTTTCAAAGCAAAATTCTCAACAGAGCTTCCGCCCTCCACAATAAGACCGTACACAAACTCTGTTGCTTTGGCATATGCGTCTACCAGAGCCGCTTCATGGGCTGCAAGTATTGCCTGTGAAGGATTGGGAAATTTAGTATAGTCTATTACGCCAAAACCTTTTACATCCTTGAAATCTCTTGTAGTTACCAATCCCTTTGTATCAAGCATATTCTGGGTGGTTTTAGGTTGGGAAGAACACCCTGAAAGAATAAATAAGAAAACAAATACAAACATTACATAAACAACCTTCCTAATTTTTTGCATTCTCCTGGCCTCCTTTTTTTCTTCCTAAAGCTGCTGCAATAAAAATAATTACAGTAAAAGTAAAAAGCGCTATGACATAAGACAGTCGTGTATCAACATCGGCTGCAAGGCCCATGGACGTAACTATAAGCATTGATCCGAAACCGGTAAAACCATATGATAATCCACTGTAAAGCCCGATCTCCCTCTGAGAAAGCTTAGAATTTGCATATTTCTGAACGGTCGGGAATATAGGTCCAAGGAATAATCCTATAAAAATGAACATTACGGAGTTTTTTATCGTAAGCATGGCCGCTATGCTTATAATAACCATAACGGAAGATAGAATTATGGTTCTTATAGCGCCAAGCTTTCTGTCAATATACTCCGTTATTATCCTTCCAAAGGTATACGCAGCCCAAAAGGTACTCAGTAAAAGCTGAGCATTGCTTTTGCTGAGAAGGAAAGCTTTTTCAAAAAGATTCCCGCTCCATGTGGTTATACCTATCTCCGTTCCTGCATACAACAAAAATATCAAAAGTGTCAGATAAACCAAAGGCCTTGATATTATACCAAGGGCTTCCTTTGGCTGTATAGCCGGATGTCTGGTGTTTTCAAGATACTTGAGCATCGACGTATATACAAGGATTAAAGCCATAACCACTGTATAAAGGGCAAAAATATTTCGATACGAAAAGTTCGCTTTAAGAAAAAAAGCGGTTATAAGGGGCGATACGATTCCGCCTATTCCGAAAAACGCATGAAAAAGCCCATAATTTGCATACTTTGAATCAAGAGAGGCAAAAATAGAGGTAAGACTCATGAAAACCGTTCCAGTTGTCATTCCTATAAAAAATACGCCCATCAGGACCTGAAGAAACGAGTATGAGGTAGCGAAAAGAGCTGTACCCAAAAGCCCGAAAAGAAGTCCCAGCTGCAATGATGTCTTAAGTCCCATTGAAGCTATGAGAAACCCTCCGGCAAAGTTGGATATGAGAACTCCTGCCGTATTGAGAAGAGGAACAAGAGCTGACTGAGAAATACTGACGGTATATTCGGACTGTATGGTGGTCATAAGCGGAGCAACTGAGTTTATGATTATGGAAGTTAAAAAATGTAAAAAATACAGATAATTACGGGTTTTCATCTGATTCATGCCTATTCCCTCCGGGAACTATCAATACTTAAAAGTACGGAAACATATGCTTCTACTGATTTGGAAGATGAACTTGACCCTACTCCGTTTCCGCTTTTTCCTTTAATATTTATTTTTTGGGGAAGTACTCCAACTGCATCCGAAAGATTTTCTTTCATTTCCTGACCATACTGGGTAATCTTTACTATATCGGAAATAACTATACAATCAAAATTAAATATTTCTATCGTTACTTTCCCCGACAGCACCCTGCAAAGCTCCTTCAAAAGAAAAATACTTCTTGAGTCCTTCCATTGAGGCTCCTGAGGGAAAAACTCTCCTATCGAACCATACCCGCATGCCCCTATAATGGCATCCATAAAAGCATGTGTAAGAACATCACCATCGCTATGCCCTTCAAGTCCGAGCTTTTTTGAATTCTCAATAATAACACCCCCTACAACAAGCGGTCTGCCCTGCACAAGAGGGTGTATATCATAACCTAAGCCTGTCCTGAGATCCATTTTTAAACTAACCTTATAGGCATTACTATATACATATAGTTGTTATCGTTAAAAGGTTTTAAAACCGTAGGATTGGTTTCTCCGGATATATTGAACTCAAATTCGGTTGTTTCTATTTTTTCAACCGCTTCTCTCAAATATCTTGGAGAGTATGCTATGAGTATGTTGTTTCCTTCCTTTTCAACCGTTATTGTATCCTTTCCTTCCCCAACATCTGCAGAATTGGCGCTCAATGTAAGCAATTCCTCGTTAACGTCCATTTTAACCTGTTCTGAAGAACCGCTTGCTATAGAAACCCTTCGCAGAATTTCGCTAAACTCTGCTGTAGAAAGAACCATTTTGGTTTTGAAAGCCTTTGGCAGTATGTCCATATAATTTGGAAATTTGGAGTCTATAACATTAAGTGCCAGCTCTACTGAATCTTCGGAGAAAGAGAAAAGAGCCCTTGAACCGTCGAAGTTAAGCTTGAAAGTTTTGGAACGGCATGAAAGCAGTACATTCCTGAGTTCTTCAACACTTCTCAGGGATAGAAGGAACGACGAAACAAGGCTTGACTGCTGAAGATTTATTTCAGAAATGCCCAGTCTGTAGCTGTCTGTCGCAACAAGACTTAAAAAACCCCCGCTCCTGAAATCCCAGTAAACCGAGTTCAAATTTCTGGAGAGCGGATCCGAATCTCTTGATGCACAGAAAATTACTTTTTCGATCATATGAAGAATCTTTTCCCTTTCAAGGTCCACCGTCGACCCCGCCACTGAAGGAATAACGTTTGGAAACTCAGCAGCATTCATTGTTGGAAGCTTAAAAGCAGTAGTTGCCGATTCAAGGCTGAGAACTCCGTTATCGTAGTTAATGATTATACTTACAACAGGCAAGGATTTGAGAATCTCTGAAAAATTTTTGTGATCAACCACAAAAGCGCAGTCCTCCTGAGAATCCTCCACCGTGGTTTTTCCGTGGAAACCCGTCTGAAGATCCGTGGCATATACATTTAGCTCTTTTGCGGCAACCTCTATCTTTATTCCCGAAAGGATAGGGTTGGTAGTCTTTTTTGCGACAGCCTTTTCTGCCATATCCACCAGAGACGAAAGGGTTTTTTTATTAATCTCAAACTTCATATTCTGTACCTCCTCAGTTAATTTCATTTTAATAGATTTTACCTCAAAACCATACAAAAAATCAACAATCTGACTTTGCAAATTAAAAGTCTATAAAACACTTTCTTTTATGATATAATAGTTTAAGAATGAGAGATCTGCAGGAGATATACCCCAATGAGTAAAAGAAGCATAGCTGTAATCGTCATACTGGTTTTCCATATTATATCATTATTTGCAGCAGATATAATCGTAAGTGCATACAGTTCTCTTCCCATAAAAGGACTATACATAAGTCCTAAATCTTTTGTGGTACCACTTTCTTCTGAAAACTTAATCCGTCTTCTGAACAAAGACGGAACAATCCGTTCTGTTTATGAGACCTCTGCCGAACCTAATGCAGTCGTCTTTTCTGAAGATGAATCAGTTATTGCCTGCGCAAATGTAAACGGAAGTGTTGATATTTTTAATCTGACCAATCCTATAGCCAATTTCAAGCTCACAGAGTCCAAAGAAAGCATAACTTCTATTGATATGAAAGATCAGAAAATCATATTTACATCCTATGATAAAAAAGTATTCTTTTACAACATCTCCAAAAGAAAAAAACAGTTTGAATTTCCTATTGGTTCAATTCCCGTATGCTCCAAGTTCATATCAAAAGAACTGGCAATAGTAGGTGATTTTAACGGGAATGCTTATATGTTCAGCGAAAACGGAATAAAATATACAAACAAAATTTTCAGCTCTGCAATAAGAAACATCTTTGTATACCAGGACAGACTTATATTTGTCGGTTCCGAAGGCAAAGTTGTTGTGACAGACCTTTCAATGAATATAAAATCAGTGCTTCCACTTGAAAATAATATTCAATCCGCTATACTCTCCCCGGATTCAAATTACCTCGGTATACTATACAACAACAACTCCTTCAAGGTTTACAGCATAGAAGGCATTCTTGGGAGTACCCTGAAAGTTATACTTAACATAACAGCCCTTCCTTTCAGATGCGCTGCACTAGCTTGGACTAACAGCTGGCGCGAAATACTGCTTACCGAAGGTTCTGATATGTATCGAATTACCTTTCCTTCAGGAATACTAGAAAAGACTGTTGAAAATATGGTCTCCCTTCCCAAAAAACTTTTTTGGAAAGACAATTACCTTGTCTTTGCAGATAAAATTTCAAATTTTGGAATAATCGATATAGAATCCGGAAAGCTTATCTCTTTTTTCAACACTCAGACCGCCGGAATAAACGATTTCATTGTAATAGACGATAAGTATATTGTCACCGTGGGCACGGACGGTATTGCAAGATCCTATGATCTTAACACAGGAAAAAAGGCAAAGGAAATTTTTTTATCCGACAGCCAGCTTACTTCGGTTGATATAAGCCCAGATAAAAAATTTATTGTTTTCGGGGGCTGGGATAATAAAGTATACGTTTACAACTATCCCTCCTTCACAAAGTACAGGGTAGTTTCAGACCTTCATGACAACTGGATAAACGATATAGCCATAAACCGCAACGGCAGTTATATCGCCGTATCCTCTTATGACAGGAAGGTAAGCATATCAAAATTTCCTGATTTCGAAAGCTCCAGCCGGAAATTTTTTTCTTTTAAGTATAATATATGGAGCGTAAGCTGGGCTCATGCAAAAGAGTTCCTTGCCACCGGAGGATACGACGGAATACTTGAGATATGGGATGCTTTGTATCAAATGTCCATAAAACCTGGCATTTCAACTCCAAGCATCCGTGATATAGAATGGAATATTGATGACACAAAAATAGTTACTGCCTGTGAGGATGGAAATATATATCTCTGGAATGCAAAGAGCGGCGAACTGATCAGCACAGTCAACGTATCCAGCGGTCCTGTTCTGGACATATACTGGAACAAGGGAAGCAAGTATATTGCCTGTATAGCCGACAAGAACGTTCTTAAGATTTTGGATATAGAAGAAAAAAAATGTATTGCCACCATAATGATTTTTAAAGACGGAAAGTATGTATCGTTTAAAGAAAACGGCGAGTATATGACCAACATTCCATCACAGTCCGAAAGCATATACTTTTCCAGATACAATCCTCTGATGCTTATAGACACGCTGATGCTCAAAAAAGTTGACAATCTGAACCTGCGTGAAGTAGAACCACCAGTTATAGCATGTCCTGATAACTTTATTCTTTCACCGCAAAACAATACTATAAATATAGAAATTTCAGATAACAGAATGTTGAAACAGGTAAAGATAGGAACCAGGCTTTACGATGTAAACCAAAAGGATTTCTCGGTAGATTTCAAAATAGATATAGAAAAGCTTATAGCAGATGAAATACAAATCCTGGCTTATGATGACAGTGGCAATAAGTCCATAAAAACCGTTCCGCTTGAGTATCAGAATATAAGTCTTATAGCCATAGCAAACGAAGTCGTGCGGGAAGAAAGCGGAAAGTACATAGGAGTTCTTAGCAAAGGGATGACAGTAAAGCTTCTTGGAATTTTCAATGAAAGCTATATTATAGACTTCATGGGAAAAAAGGGAGTTATCGCAAAGTATTTCCTTATCAAGTGATTATTTAACAAAAAATATAAAACAGCTTTTAATTACAATTTAATTTTTGTTAACTAATATTTTACATTCAACCTTGACTCGTAACATTTAAGCGGTAGTATTATCTTGAAAACAAAAACTATAGGAGGTGTTTGATATGAAAAAATTATTATTGGTTTTATCTTTAGTGTCAATTCTTATGGTATCAGTTTTTGCAACTGATATGAATCTTGCAGATATTAATTGGACAATAAACTCTGACCTTAAGATCAACAGAACGGTAAGTGTTAAAGTTTATCAGTGGATCTATGCAAGCGTATCTTCAAACAAGACTATTGAAATTACAAAACCTGGTTCTGAAAGCTTTGATCTTTTCAACATTGCTGTAGGTTCAAACAAGGGAGCAACCCTGAGAGTCGAAATGACTGGTCTTCCAGATCAGCTAAAGCTTGAAGAAAAGTATGTAAAGTACGACGTTACAAAGCCTGCAACTCCAATAGGAGAAGCCGGAGTATTTTTAAAGGATGATTTAGTTCTTCCAGGATACAATGCCGATACGGGTACGGTTACATTTAAGGATATGGTTTTTGGAGCAAAATTCAATGCTTCACCTATACTGATTGCCAACAAAGACAACCCTTATACTATAACTGTTAACTTTACTTTTGAACCTTCCATCAGATTTAATTAAAGTTTTTAAAGGATAATAAAAAATTCCCGCAGCTGCGGGAATTTTTTATTATCCTGGCACGATCAAAAGCTTCTCTAATCCTTTTTTAATATACTTATTCCTCATGGTAACTTCCCATATGAGACCCGACAGATAATTTTCTATCATCAGAAGGCTTATTCCTTTGTCAATGCCTATATGAGTTTTTGAAAACCAGTTTTTATCCAAATTGTAAGCATCCTTAAAACCATACCTTCCCCAAAGATTATCAAAGGTTCTGTAATGGTTCATTGCGTCAATTACCTCATCCGGAACAAATACTATGGAGCCTATAGCCCCTGCCGGAGGAATAGTTCCGTCAGTTTTACCCACAGTACTATTTTCACCGTTAGGCGCAGCCCCAAAGTCACCCCTGTATCCATCGGGAGAGTCGCAGGCAGTAAGCCCCCATGAGCATTCCCCAAAAGTTTTATACTTTCCTTTGAGGTCTATACAGTACTGTCTTGCGGCTTTAGTTGCATTAACAGAGTTTTCATACCAGTTAACTCCGTTTTTATCATAAAGTTTTCGGAAGTCTATCCATGCATGTGTAAACTGATATGTAAAGATAGAACCCGTCCATGTATATATAAGCTGATAATCCCGGTAACATCCTGTATTCCTTTTAAACTCATAATACATACTTGGGTCTATAGGAAAGCTGGGGGATGCTGCTCCCAAAATATACATCATGAGCTGCTCAGCGTAAAGATCCCACGCCCCGTGAAATCCATTTTCGTACCAGTACCCCATGTAAAACATATTTTTTTTCTTGTTTGTATACCATTGCCAGTTTACCCTCTGGTATATCTTTTCGAAGTACTCCTCAGCCTGACCTTTAAAGTACTCTGCGGCACAAAGCGCTCCCATGAGGAAGATGGCGGTATCTATGACAGAAACTTCGCTGTGCCAAGTTCTTCGGGCAGTCTGCATATCCAGAAAGTGTATGAAGAACCCTTCTTTCTGCTCAGCCTTGCTGTAGAAAGTCTTAAGAGTACCAACAACTCTTTTGTAGCCCTCTTCTCTGGTTATCCAACCTCTATTTACACCCACGACAATTGCAGAAAGCCCAAATCCCACACTGGCTATGCTTGCCGCATCATGAACCGTATTATCTTTTATAAGACCATAAGAGTTTTCCATAAGTGATGCTTCATTCCAGAAAAAATCAAAAGACAGTTTTGCTTCGGTTTGAACAATATCGTTTCTTCCCATACTTCCTCCCTATACGCTAATTTATTTCCAGCTTTTTTAAACCTTCTTTTATGCAGTCAATATCAGAAAAGAGACTCCAGATGAGCCCATTCTCATAGTTAGAAAACATTAAAAGCGTTATTCCCTTGTCTATTCCGATATAATCTTTTGCTATCCAATTCTGGCAAGGATTAAAAGCATTCTTCAATCCGTACCTGCCCCATAATCCGTCTATGGAGTAGTAATAGTCAAGCGCACGCAAGGACTCCTCAGGGGTGAAAACAATGCTGCCAAGAGCTGCGGATACAGCAATAGTTCCGTCAACTACATTGGCCTTGTTATCGTATCCGCTTGGTTGAGAACCGTAAAGTCCATTGTATCCGCTTATACTGTCACAAGCCGAAAGTCCCCAGCAGCTTTCTGAAAAATGCGGATACCTGTCCTTCAGATCCAGACAGTACCTGTAATTAGCCAAACTTGCATCTACAGAGTTCTGATGCCAGTTAACTCCCATAGCATCTTTTTTGTTGCGAAAGTCAATCCATGCATGTGAGTATTGATGGGTAAAGAGTGAACCAAACCACGAGTGTATAAATGTACTGCCCTTATACGATGACCTGTTCCGCTTAAAAGCATAGTATACCTCTTTGCCTATGGGATAAGTAGGAGAAGCTGCGCCAAGAACATACATCATAAGCTGTTCAGCATAAAAATCCCATCGGCCGGAAAATCCGGACTCGGGCATGAGCGACATATAAAAGTAGTTGGTACTTTTATCTACGAATACTTTCCAGTTTATTTCCGAGAAAAGCATCATCGTCTTAGAAAGAATCTCTCCGCCGAAGTACTTTGCACATGTAAGAGCACCACACAGCAGTATCGCAGTGTCAATGGTTGAGATTTCACTTTTATTTATTCTTTGCGCAGTACTTATATCGACAAAATGATAAAAAAAACCACGCACAGTTTCCATTTTTAAAAGTGTATCAAGCGTTTTTTCAGCCCTTTCAGCCCCCTGTTCATAGGTGATCCATTCTTTTTCGACTCCAATTACTATGGCACTAAGTCCAAAGCCTGTACTCGCAATACTCGCACACTCAGCAGACCCCGGATATCTGTCACGCACCAAACCATAACCCACAGAACCTGGTATACTGTTAGCTTGTTCCCAGAAAAAATCGAAGGACTTTCTGAACTCTTCCTCAAAATGATCTGTACTTAAAGGAAAGATCATCATCGGAATAAAAGCCAGTACCAGTAAACACCAAAATGCTTTTTTCATAAACTCCCCCTCTATTCTCCGGTTATACCGGTTTTATCGACACTCTGAACAAACCAACGCTGAAATATGAAATAAAATATTAAAAGCGGAAGTATCGAGATCAATGTTCCGGCCATTGAAATGGCTTCATTAAGGTTTTTCCCGCCCTGCGTAACACTCATTGAGTAAACATTTTGATAAGTAGCAGCAAAATTTTGCAGACCAAGCGTCAGAGTCTTAATCTTGTTTCCGAAATACAGCGCCGAAAGCGTAGTCTCATTCCAGTACCACACAAACGAAAAAATGAACGACACAATGTATGCAGGAAGAGCCGAAGGAACGGCAATTTTTGTGAAAATAACCATAAAGCTTGCTCCGTCAAGCTGGGCAGCCTCCTCAAGAGATTTTGGAAGCATCTTAAAAAACTGGTAAAAGATCAGTATGAAGATGGAACTTTTCAAACCCTGGCTGAATATGGCAGGGAGTATATATGAGTAAAGACTTCCAATAAGATTGAGATCCTTATACATAAGAAACTGTGGGATCATGGTTACCTGAGCAGGAATTATAAACGTAACAAGTATTAAAAGCATTACAAGCTTTTTTCCTCTGAACTCAAAACGTGCCAAGCCATACCCCGTAAAGGATGTGAATATAGTCTGTAGAACAGCAGGGATTAGATTGACATAGATGGTTTTTATCAGAGTAGGAAAATAATCAAGCACCTGACAGGCTCTGACATAATTATCAGTATAAAGCTTTGTCGGAATCCATTTTACAAAAGGATTCACCAGATCCTGGGTATCCATGAAGCTGTAAGATACCATATAAAGTATCGGATAGAGAAAAACAAACCCTATCAGCACAAGCAAAAAGTATATGACAGCCTTGGAAAAAACAGTTTTTATATTCTTTTTTTTCATGATATCGCCTATCTTTCCGCTTTTTTGCGCCGGCCGTTTATAAAAACCATAAAGACGGTCAGAATGATGAGTATAACTCCGAAGTAAATAACAGAAAGCGCTGTTGCATAGCCTATGCCTCGGTTTATATCGTACATGTCAGTCGAAATTTTCTGAACAATCGTATTAAGCGAAAAACCTGAAAGCGTCACAAGAGTATACAGAACATTCACCCCCACCACAGGCATCAGAGCTGGGAGTGTAAGCTTCCAGAAACTCTGCCATCCTGATGCTCCGTCTATTGAAGCCGCTTCATACATACTCTGGTCAAGCTTTTGTATAGCAGCTATGAATATGAGAATCTGAACACCGCAGAACCATAAAATCATTATAAAGGACGAAAGAACCGTTCCAAGAAGATTTCCAAGTAACCCAAACTCATTTGCAAGCTCCTGAACCGAAAAGTACTCGGAAATTCCAGGAAGTGACGTAGCGTTTTGCTCTATAAGTTGTTTCATCACAGGACCGCTGGTTATTATAACGGGAAGAAAAAATATGGTTCTGAAAAATCCCTTTCCCTTTATATCTTTTGTAAGCAAAATGGCGGCAATAAGGGAAAAAGTGATTATAACCGGTATAAACACAGCCATCTGCCCTGCATAGTTTATAAGGCCATCGGTAAAGGCGACATCCATAAGGAAAGCATTCTTATAGTTTAAAAGCCCTATGAAAGACTCTTTTATACCATCGGCAGTAAACCTCACTCTGTTAAAACTGAACCAGAAGGTTCTTATTATGGGAATAAGCGTAAATATAAGAAAGCCTATGATCCATCCTGAAATAAAAAAATAGCCTTTTGCGCTGTTCCTAGCAGTCAGCTTCATATCTCACCATCCTTAACTACACGATAACCTCTGGCCGGAACTTCTATACTGCCGTACTCCATGCTTTGTGTGCCGTAATTGACAAATATAACGACATCGTTTGAGTATCTGGTCTTGGATATACCGTTTTCAAAAATCTCATGAGATATAATACCACAGCCGTAAACTTCTTTAAGCGCCTCATTTACGAAGTCGTAAGAACTGCGTACAGTATCCTGCCATGAGGAAAATTCCGAAGAACTTATCCACTGTGACGGCGTTTCCAAAAGTTTTAAAGAACTCTCCTGCGTTATTATAAACGAGGGATATACTCCAAATTCGACAAGCTTTAAAAGCTCATTGCCAAGATCGGATGTAAAGTTCAGCGGTTTTGAAAAACACGGAATTTTACCAGAAAGAAGAATCTGTAAAAACGGTACTGAACGCTTCTCAAAAATATATCCCGAAGAGTCGGTATCAATATCAAAAATGGCGCTGCAGCTTTTCCACAGATAAACATTTGGATTATAAAAAGCTCCGTTGAAGCTGCTGCTTATAATCTGTTTGGCTTGTCCTCTGGATAAAGGTCTTTTACCGTAATCGCTGTAAAGAACCTCTCCTGTTGTTCTGAAAGAAAGATTCGTTATGCTAAGTTCCTCAAACTTCTTTTGCTCATTTTTATAAAGATTGACCGAAACCTCAGGAGATAGAATACGGTATCCCCAGCTTGTTATAAACTGCTTTGATATATTCTGAGCCACATCTGCTCCGAACCCTGTTTTTTCTTTATTGGCCAATGTATAGTCTACCATATAGAAAACATTTTTGTTGGAAAGATTGAACTCTTTAAGCTCCTTTAAACCCGCAAATGACTGACTCACAGGCAGATGAACAGGAAAGGACTGACTGTATCCATCTTTGGAATATCCGAAAATATTTATTATATAATCAAGTCCGTTAAGCATTCCCGTTATTTCTTTAAGCTCTTTCAGCGAAGTCATCTGTATATAATCTTTTCCGATTACCCTGTTCCTTGTTTCAGCCGCCATAACATCGAGCCTTAGTAAAGCTTTCTCAGAAGAAAACTTCTCAGAAAGCATATTATTTTCTTCAAGATACTCTCTATACTTTACAGCCATAGAACTGTAGTTAGCATCCTGTGAGCAAAGAAGAATAAACCCGGTTTTCACCGTCAGATCATATGGCTCCTGTGTGCTGACAAGAACAGCTGTGCCCTTCTTATCCAAAAATTTCTTATACATCTGCCTTACTATATACCTTGCACTTATCCATGTATACGGCGTTATCACTCCTCCAGGATAGGCGAGTATTTCAGTATACTCATCCCCCTGCTTTACTATGGACATGAACCCTTTTTTATCTTCCTGCGATACGACTCCATAAACCGGTATCTTTATCTTTTTGGCAGGATTTATTCCATATCCCGTCGAAAGAGATGCAGTATCAGCCGTGCCGTAATCAGATCCGTATACTCTTTGAATATAAGGCTTCTTAGCGTTGGACTTACCGATTTTCATTATACTGCCGCTTCCGTCCGGAATGAAAACATATCCATTGTCGCTTTTGATTGCTGCTTCAAAAAAAGGGAAAAAATAAAGATTCATTATCCTGTTGCCGGTATCAGAAGATTCGCTTATAAAATTCTTTCCGGAAGTTACTTCAAAGCCCTGCTCATTAAAGAGTATCTCCATACCCACTGAAAAGCCCTGCTCTCTGAACTGTGCATTTATCTGCAGCATATTACCTTTGACCTGCACGGTTATACTGCATGTATCTGATGAGGCACTCACCTTTTTGCTCTGCATATCTCCGGTCATATATTCAACAGTCATACCGCTTGAAGAAAAGGCCTGCCATTCATCATTAAGAAATCCGTCGTCCTGTTCAATGCCGGTATGCCATACGTTATCCCCGTTCTTTTGTTCTATGCGTAAAAGGAGGCTATGAGAATCAAAAAAATATGTATAATTATCGTTTTCATATACTTTTTCAAAATTGGAAAGAGCTATACAGGCACATAAAAAAACTATGATCACGAAAATTATTCTTCTATTCACGCAATATCACCTCTCTGAATATGCTCTGCAAGAACTCAGCCTCCTGTGTGAAAAGCACAAAGATTATAAACACAATGATGATTATTATAAAAACCATGAAAAGTGTCAAGAGAATATTTTTAACCGCTTCGCCTACCGTATAGTTATGAATCTGCTTGACCATAAGGAACAAGAGAATCAGAGTCCAGCCTATCACCACATACTGCGGAAAAGTATAGAGAAATGCTTCGTTATAAGTCAGCACATTGCTTATGATTATCAGAAAAGGTTCAAAAACAATATAAGGTGCCAGTGCATAAGCTCCTGCCGTATAGATGTCCCTCAGCCTTCCTTCACCACTGTTTATTTCACTTATAAGGTAGTTGGAAAGCAAAAGAACCGCAACCGGAAGATAAATCCCTGCAGCTACTTCAAAGAGATTTACTCTGTATACCGAAACAGATGAAAAAATAAAACCTGTAAAAAAGATCTTGAAAATCTCCAAGAAAAAAAGATAGATATAAAGGACTGTTGCACTCACCAGTGAGATTCTGTTTTTACGTCTTATTTCATAGTATCCGTCTATCGGATGGAAAAGCATATACTTAAGAAACAACAGATCGTTTATAAGCTTTACCCTTGAAAGCTTTACAAAAAATAGTTTTAGTGATGAAAAAATATTTTTCTTACGGTCTATAAACCTAAGCAGTTTATATAAAATGAAAACTGCCACAAAGCCTATGAATATCACAGATAAGTTTTTCTGAAGCCATTCATTGCGTATCTGCCAAAAAGATTCCGAGTACTCTCCCTTGTCCTGCGATAACCTGAAATACTCAAGAGACTGTCCGTACATTCCCTCTTTAAAATACGCTTTGGCAAGAGCCTTATAGGAAAGCAGAAAAGAACTGTTAAGCGTCTGTACTTTCTGCCATTCATCCTTCCCCTGGAGATAAAGACCCTGGATATACATATTGTCAGCTCTGAAAACAAGATCTGCAAAGTCTGTAGGCTTAAAAACCGTTATAGAATTTTTTTCCTTGTCCAGAACATAAACTCTGCCATCTCCTGCAACCTCCAGCGCTGAAGGATTAGTCAAAAGTCCTTTCCTTTCGGCAAGAGAATCCTTGTTTCCAAAGATGAAAAGAAGATCGCCAAGACTGTTTGATACAACTATAAAACCGTTGGAATCAACCGCATAAACATTATTTAAATCATCAAGCCCTATATCTACTATGTCCGGATCACCGAAGATCCTGTTTTCAAAAATATTAACACCTGCAATATTGAATTTTTTAATGCTGTTGGTTTCTAATCCATACGTGCAGGTATATATGATGCCATCAGCATCTATTGCAATATTAGTCGGAGAAGGCGGTCTGAGCTTGAGAAACTGACCTTTGGCTCCGGTAAATATTATACGCTGAAGAAGCATCTTTAGCGAAACATCCGGACGGTTGGCTCCCAGATAGTTCATAAACTCTCCGTCGCTGTTAAGACAGACAATGCCGTCTGTGGATCCTTCACTTATGATATATATATTATTTCTTGCATCTACGGCAACTTTAAGCGGGATGAACTGGTTTTTGCTTCCGAAAAGTGGTTGTGATGGTCTGCCTAGCTCTTTTAAAAGCTCTCCGTCCTTATTGAAAACGCAAACGGAAAAATTTCCGGAATCGGCAACATATACAAGCTCATCCGTAACAAAAATTCCTGTGGGCATAAAAAACATATAGTCAGAAAAAACTTCCTCGCTCATGTCAGGATTTATCTTTAAAACCCTCATATTTCCGGTATCGGCAACGTATATACTTCCGTCTTTGTCTACAAAAATATCCTCCGCATTCATTATTGAAGGAAAGAAAACTTTTTCCGGAACAAAGGCATTGCGTGTTTCAACTATAAATCCGTTAGGCCCCATCGTGTAGGTTTTATACGGCACATCCGCATACGATACTGCAAAAAACAGCAGAATTACAAGCAGAGTCAAAGGTTTTATCTTCAATCTCCCCACCTCACTTGATTCCGGAATGAGCCATAGTATTCATGACTTTGCTCTGTGTAAAGATAAAGATGATAAGATTTGGAAGAAACATTATAAGAGCTGCAGCGGCTGCCATCCCCATACCCGCCACAGTATTGTTTGTTGAAGTAACGGTATTCATAAAATAAGCAAAGGTTTTAAAACTTTCATTGTTTATATAGATCGATGAAGCCTCTGTGTAGTTCCAAGCCGTCTGAAATGAAAGAATTACAAGTGTCGCAATAGCAGGTTTGCAGAGCGGTATGATAATCCTGAAGAATATTATAAAATCGTTCGCTCCGTCTATCTTAGCCGCTTCTATTAACGTATCTGGTATCTGATCTATAAACTGCTTGACCAGAAAAAGACCTACAGGCATGGCCAGCATGGGAAGGATATTTATAACAAATGTATCTATAAGTCCCATCTTTACCACAATTATGTACCTGGGAATAGAAACGGCTATGGGAACAAACATCAATGCAAAAGTATTTACCTTGAAAATAAAGTTCCTCAGGCCGAACTTCTTTTTTGAAAGTGCATATCCGGCGCTTACGCTTATATAAACCGTAAGTATAACGGTAATTGCGGTTACGGTAATGCTGTTGAAGAGATACCTTGTAACCGGCAGTCCGGAGTTGGTCATGGTTGAAAAAAGCTGCCTGAAATTTTCAAAACTGGGATGTGCCACTAAGATCTTCGGAGGAAACTGAAGCAGCTCATCCATAGGCTTAAAGGCCTGCGAAAATATGAATACCAGCGGCAGCACCATAAAAACTGCAAAAGGTACTAAAAAAAGATAAAATTTTATCTGACTTTTATGAAAGTTCTTTGGGTTTATCTTGGTCCCCTGAAATTTAGACATTTCCCACCACCTGAATTTAATCCCTTTCTCCGAAAAACTTCCAGGCTACCTTGGAGCTGAGCCATATAAGCAAAAGAAGAAAGACTGAAACAGCTGCGGCATAACCCATTTCGTACCTCAAAAAACCATAGTCCTCAATATGGTTCACTATAAGCTGTCCGGCATACTGCGGAGTAGGATTTGAACCTGAAAGCTGTACCCCGATGGCTCCGGCCTGAAATGTGGAAACTACTGACATTACTGCTCCGAAAAGCATCTGAGGCTTCATTGACGGAATAGTCACATACACGATCTCCTGCCATTTTTTGGATATTCCGTCTATATATCCCGCCTCATAAAGTTCCGGATTAACGTTGAGTATTCCTGCCAGCATAGCCAGAAATCCCACTCCCATACTGCTCCATATTGTAACAACTATCATTATGGGCATGAGGTACTGTGGTGACTGAAGCCACTGTATAGGCTGCTGTATTATATCAAGACGTATAAGAAGGCTGTTGATGTATCCGTTTATATCGCCGCTGAAAAGAGCCTTCCATATCACCTGCATAGCAGCTCCCATGGTCATTGAAGGCGAATATATCACCAGTGCCAGAATGGTTCTGGGAATAAGCGGTATCTGTGCAAGCATCCATGCAAGCAGGAAGGAAAGAATATACCCGACAGGACCGACTATAATTGAAAACTTAAGGGTATTGGTTATGACATACTGCATAAATACATCATCTTTGGTAATCATGCTCACATAGTTTTTCAGCCCTGTGAACTGCGGAAACTGCACTGCGTTAAAGTTGGTAAAAGAAAGGACTATCGCCATAATAACCGGCAGGACTATGAAAACAGTGAATAACAGCAGATACGGCGAAAGAAAGATGTAAGCTCCGAGGCTTTTATTGTTTTTCTTCATAATCATTCCTCCACCCCGCTATATCTTCTATTGTCGGAATATAATAATCCTTAATTTTTACTCCGTCTACGCTGTAGCCGAACTCCTCAAGCTTTCTGGAAATTTCCTTGTTTATCCTTATTACCGATTCATCTACGGCAGCGCGTGTATTTTTCCCCTGGAGAACTATCTTGATCCAGATATTACTTAACTCTCTTTCAAGCATATACCCTGCAGGTGTTTTAGGTATTTCCTTCATCCACTCCCACTGCTGCAAAGCGATGGTTTTATGCTCCGAAGGTATTGGTATCTGTCCGAACGCCCGGAGGTTGGCACTGTTATACATATACTCCTTGCCGTACAGAGCCTGAACCTGGTAACCGAAACTGCTCTGAGTCTCCTTGGACATCCACCATTTTATAAACTCCCATGAAGATTCCGGATTTTTTGTGTTTTTAAAGATCATGCATGCCTGTGCTGACCCAGCATGCCATCTTTCAACCACACCGTTTTCGTTTTTTATACCCGGAGCAAGAGCTATATCCCATGAATTTTTAAGTTCGGGAGCTCCAACATTTAACTGAACATATGTAGTAAAGTTGCTTATGCCTATAGGGGAAAGGCCACTCCTAAAATGCTCAAAGAAATTTGGAACCTGAAGTTCCAGCCCGTATAGAGTAAACAATTTGGTCATAAGCTCTATAGCCTTTAAAGAGTTCGGTTCATCCAGAGCCGTTCTAAAGCCGTCCTCAGAATAAAGCT
>JAKJGQ010000028.1 GCA_022704305.1 Thermotogae bacterium
TGGACATCTGCAAAGTGTGTTCACAATGTGCTCTTGGCGCATGGTGAGACTGTAAAAAGATTCAGGAAGAATGGATATAAAGGTCAGATAGGGATAACTTTAAATCTTGCTCCGTATGAACCTGCCAGTAAAGATAACAAAGATGTTATGGCTGCCTTAACTGGCGATGCCCAATGGAACAGGCTGTTTCTTGATCCTATATTCAAAGGAACTTATCCTGAAATAATTATGAACAATCCAGAGTTTAGAAAAGTACTGGGAACGGTAGATTCCCATGAAATGGAAGTAATCTCGGAAAAAATAGATTTTCTTGGAATAAACTATTATTTCAGAAATGTGGTAAAATATTCTCAGAAAGGTAAATTAGGATTTGAATCTATAAAACTGGATGGAGAAAAAACATACTTCGGTTGGGAAGTTTATCCACAAGGACTTTACGATATTCTTAAGTACATAAAAGAAAATTACGGCAATATTCCGCTCTACATAACTGAAAATGGTGCAACATACGACGATATTCTTACATCAGACAGAAAGATACATGATGTTCAGAGGATAAGCTATCTCAAACGGCATTTTGAAAAAGCCCTCCTAGCCATTCAGGATGGGATAAATCTGAAAGGTTATTATGTTTGGTCTCTGTTGGACAACTTTGAGTGGGCAGAAGGTTATTCCAAGAGATTCGGACTTGTATATATAGACTACAAAACATTTGAAAGAATACCTAAAGATAGTTTTTTATGGTATAAGAAAGTTATTGAAGAAAATACCTTTGAGGTTTAAATTAATAAAACTGCCCCTCCTGTGGGTGGTTTTATTTTATAGGGGGATAAAATGAAAAGTATAAGAGGAAAGATACTTATTGGATTTGTGGGGGCAAGTGTTCTTGTTTTTTCAGTTCTTGCAGTAATCCTTTATATTATGGTTGGCCAGGCCGTTCAGCCTATAATACATGATATGTCCAATCAGATATTAAATGCAAGGGCGTCGGAGCTGGGAAGGGTTATGGAAAATGCTGTTAAGAGTGTAAAAAGCTATTCCAACAATGACATGGTAAAGACTCTTTACTGGGGGATGGTGAGTAATACTCTTGAGAATGAGCTTAAGTCCAACGATATTTTTGATGCGTTTTTTCTAAGTGGTCTTGACGGGCAGGCTTACGGAACCGGAGGACTTTTATTCGATGTTTCTACAGAAGGGTACTTTGACAGTATCATAAACGGGAGCGAAGTCGAAATTACCAAACCGTATATTTCGGCTCAGACGGGCAAGGCAGTCTTCAATATTGTGGTTCCGATAGTTAACTATAGCCTTAGCGGTGTATTCGGAGGCATCATCAGTATTGACAAGCTTGTCGAGATAGCCTCACAGATAAACATAAGAGGAGGCTATGGATGGATTGCCGATAATACAGGTCTTGTGATAGTTCACCCTGATCAGTCAGTGATGCTGAAGATGAACCTTTATAAGGGTAAAGATTTTGGATTCACAGATCTGGACAAATTTGTAAAAGACATATTTTCCGGTAAGTCAGGTTTTTCCTTTGTGAATAATGAAAAAACAGGAAAATCTGTAATTATGTACTCTCCTGTTCCATCGACCCCCAATTGGGTGCTTGGAATAACCATATCTGCCAAAGAGCTTACAAAAGATGCCGATAAGATAACCTACACAATAGTCCTGATAATACTTGCCATACTTTTTGTTTTTGTTTTGGTTTCCTTTATGATAGGCAATACTATCTCCAGACCCATAAAGAAGCTTTCTGGAGCCATAGATGAGTTCGGCAAAGGCGATCTGACAAAGACATTTGTATCAAAGAGCAAGGATGAAACAGGAAAGATGGCCATATCTCTTAATCAAATGGCTAAGAATCTCAGAAGTACTATGACCTCAGTTAATACAGCAGTCAAAGATATAACGGCTTCTTCGACAGATCTTGCATCTGTATCGCAAGAGTCTGGAGCGGCAATAGAAGAACTTTCGTCACAGGTGGAAACGATAAGTATGAACACACTTTCCGCAGCGGTTTCTGTAGAAGAAGTAACCAAAGGAGTTGAAGAAATTTCCAATCAGTCGCAGAAGATAGCAGACAGTTCGAAAGAGCTGGAGAGTATTGCCAGAAGTACGCTGGAATCTTCTATCAAAGGCAAGGATTCGATAAAATCAATTGCTGCTTCGATAAATGAAGTTGTAAAACAGTCTCAGAGCAATGAAACAGATGTTAAATCACTTGCTGAGAATGCCGGATCTATAGAAAAGATAGTCAATACCATAAACGGCATAACGGAACAGACAAATCTTCTTGCTCTAAATGCTGCTATTGAGGCTGCTAGAGCAGGAGATGCAGGAAAAGGTTTTGCTGTGGTTGCCGAAGAGATAAGAAAGCTTGCAGAAGAAAGTAAAAAAGCTACTCATGAGATAAATGACATTCTAACAGTTATAAAGGAAAAATCAGAAAGCGCTAATAAGGCGACCTCTGTTACAGCAGGAATGATAAAGAACATAGATGGTGAAACTCAAAACACCTTCAAGCAGTTCGAGGATATAGAAAAGAAGGTTCAGAATATAAACACAATGATAAATAATCTGTCGCATTCGATAGAAGAACAAAGCCTTTCAACACAAGAAATTACCAATGCCATAAACAATGTTGCCAAAACAGTAAAAGAGATAAGCGATCAGGTAAAGGATGCAAACAGCGCTATCTCAAATCAAAGCTCAGGCGCTCAGCAGGTAAGCAGTTCTGCTTCAATTTTAGCAGAGCTTTCAGATAAACTTTTAGAGCAGATAAGCTCTTTCAAAGTATAAAACAAAACGGTCGGATTCCCGGCCGTTTTGTTTTTCAGTAATTTATGATAAACTGTGCATCTTTAATCCATTCTGATTTTTTAAACTCTCTTGCTTTTATTACTACCTTATCTTTGAAAACTTCTACATAAACTCCTTCGCTTGAAGGCACCCACTCTTTTTCAACACCCTCTTTAGTGTCGATATATGTTGGTCTGGAAACAGAACTTGTATCTACACATTTAAAACCGCTTGGATCGGTATAAAAGTTACCGGGAAGTTCAAAACAATGATGAGAATGAGAAGAAAAGAAAATTATTTCGGGATATTTTTCAAAGATACTCCGTATTACTTGATCTTTGTTTATATTATATCTGTAGTAATGCGAAAAAACAACTGTGTTATCCAGCGGCTGATGCAAAAATACAAAGATAGGTTTGCCCGGAGTGTAATCTTCTGCAAGCTTTTCCTCAAGCCAGAGAATCTGTTCATCCGAAATGGTTGCTCTGACGGTGCTTGAATCAACATACTTATTATAAGTACTTTCAGACCCCATATGAATGAAGTGATAACCATTTATCCAATTATCGTCGTATACCAGAACTCTTGATGAAAAATCCAGATACCTTGCGATCAAAATATCGTTAGATTTTCTACTGTTCGGACCTCTTCCGTACTCTTGGTAGAACTCATGATTACCCATATTTTTTATAACAATTTTTGGTAAAAGAGCAGAGTTTTCTTCAAGACACAGAGATATTTTTGCATAATCCTCCGGCTGACCTAAATCTACGGTATCTCCGTTCAAAATAAGAGCCGTTAATTCAGGATTAATACTTTTTAAATCGATCAGAGCATTTTTCAAAGGATCAGGTTTGCTGTGAATATCGCTCAGTACTGCAAAAGTCATTTCAGGATTTGCTGTTGAAAGAGCCAGTACTGAAAAACATAGTACAAGAAACATAAAAAGAAGTTTTTTCATCAAAGTAATCACCCTTTAGTCTTTTGCTGTTTTTACTGTAACTCCAAGTTCAAAGGATCTGTGCCATGGAAAGAATATATCAAAGTCACCGTAGACAAAGCCTATGCCTTGGGCTATAAAATCTGCATAACTTTTCAACTCACTTTTGGTGAAATCAACCGCCCATCTTTCAATTGGTATCACAGACCATGGCGGAACACCTTTTTCGTCGTTTGCCTTCTTAATAAGATCTATTCGGACATTGCTCTGAAAAGCCCAATGTTCCAGAAAAAAGACAAATTGAAGCTTAAGCATTTCATAACTGTCTATCTTCAAAAGACCTTTCTTTCCGAGATACTGTATTATGCTGTATGCGCATACAGTTCCAACAGTGTTCCCGGCTGTGTTCCAGCCCGCAAAGTTAAAGATGTTCCAGTTAAGACGGGCATTGAGAACAGCTTTGGCCATCGAATTGTCAGAACCATTTGTGTACTTTATACATGCAATTCCTACGATACTTTCAGATTTTTTAAGGACATCAACAGTTGCAGTATACCTGTCTGATTCAATATATTCCTGTTCATTGCTTTCTTTACGGTTTGTAGGATTGTGGGCGTAAAAAGTTATATCTTCACCGTCATCGCATAACAGCCCTCCCGCACTCAATATATGACTCTTTATGCCCTGCTCCAGAGGTCTTCCCTCGTAAGCAGGAATAAAGTTTTTATATTCTGGTTCTGTATAAACCACTTTAAATTTAGGGGATACTTTGAACTCGTCACAAAGAACTTTAGCGAGGAGTGTAAGTGTTGACTCATCAGCTCCTGCATGTATTGAAACTTTGGAGAGTATGCCAAGATCACCGGCCTTCTTCTGGTGCTTTTCTGACTCCCACAAGGAAAGACTTCCCTGCGTATTGTCATCAAGAGTAAGGTTGAGAAAGTCAATAGTTCCTTTTTTTACATAATCGATGACACGTGATACAAATCTGAAATTTCTGTTTCTTCGTATAAAAAAGTCTTCTGATATCCAGCTTGGGACTTTGGCGATACTTTGTGCGAGTTCGCTGGCGGATGCCTGATTTTCATAAAACTTTACCAGTTCACGCGATATGTTGTATATGTCTTGCCCATAATACTGCCAATAATCAGGTTCTTCTTCGGCAGAGTTATAAAAGGGTGCCCTGGTTACACAGACTCCGGCATAGATTTTTGTTCCTATTGATTTGAGATAATCAAGAATTTCAAGACGTTTATTAAGTGTCTGATCACTTTCAAGACTCATTCTAGAAGGAATAAGACCACCGTGGACTATCATATCCACAGACGCAATCAGTATATCATCGCCTCTGACATTGTTTATGATCCATTCATGGAGTCTTTGTATATCAGGAGCAGTTTTTTTCATTCCGAGCAGTCGTTTATCGGGAGTAACCACATTTAAACCTGCTGCTTTTGCAAGCAGCAGGAAATAATCTCTAGTACAGAATCTCTCATCTACCGGTAAAAAAACAATTCTGTTTTTCATTTTCAAACTCCTGTCAGATTATTGTGCAGAGAAAACAGAAAGCTCTGCAAGCATGGTCCATGCTTTTCCTCTTGGGATTATTTCAATCATAACGTACTGACCAGTTATTTTTTCTCCTCTGTTTTTCCAGACTATCTGATTAATCTTTTCATTTTCTGCCGGAGGATCCCATGTAGCGGCTATACCAACTTCGTAATATACTTCATCATCATCGCTTACGGAAATTATCATACACATTGGTATCGGAACTGCCGAAGCATTTGATCTCATAAAATGCCCTGTTACCATATCGATGTTCTTTACTTCACCAAGATCAATAGTGACAGTAGGATTTGAAACAGGTGCATTGAAACCGATCATATCTGCCCAAGAGTATGCAAACTTTCCATCGGTTATTTTTACGCCGCCGTCTGGGTAAGCTTCGCTGGATGCCGGATTAACAAGATATGGTTTGCCAAGAGATATATTTTCGTATGTTTTTTCAGAAGTATCCAAAACAGGAAGTGCTGAGAGTATCTCCTGTGGAAGAGGGCCATTTCCAACCTGAATTTCATTTACCATAACCCATCCGCTGTTATTGGATCTTCTTATTTCAACATTAATAAACTGTGCGGTTATAGGTTCATCAGGAACAAAGTACATGGTGAGTATTTTATTATCTTCAACGGGTTCAAGAATATCAGTTCCCATACCTTCAACTATATAAAGCTCATCATCTTCTGATGAAGATACTATAAAGCTGTCTGGAGCTTTTACAGCCGATGGTTTTGAAAGCATAAACTTAACAGCTACATAGCTTATTTCCTCGTATATCTGGCCCAAGTCTATTGTAAACTCAGGGTTCGATGTTTCTGTAGGTTTCTGTACTGCAACCATGTCTGCCCACATAAATCTGAAGTTTCCATCGGTCATCATTATTCCGCCGTTGTCCGGATAGCTTTCATTTACCGGATTTGTAGTTATGTACGGCTTGCCTGTTGATATTATAAAATCTGAGGCAAAGCTAAAAACTGCTGTGAGAAGCATAAGAACAACCAAAATCTTTTTCATACTTACCCCTCCTATAAAATAGTTTTATCCTTTTAAACCACTCATTGATGCTCCATTTATGAAAGTTTTTTGTGCCGAGAAGAAAAGTATTACTATAGGTAAAGCCATTACAAGTGAACCTGCCATCATCAGCGGCCAATCCGTGCTCCTGGCTCCTGAAGATATTCTCTGTAATGCGATCGAAAGAGTATACATCTTATCGTCAGTGAGGTATATGAGCGGATTCATGAAATCTGTCCATGTCCACATGAAAACAAAAAGAACCGAAGTAGAGATAGGCGCCTTTGCCAACGGTAGGTATATTTTTGTAAAAATTGTCCATTCATTCGCACCGTCAATCTTTGCGGCTTCGGAGTACTCTCTGGGTATAGTGTCGAAAAATTGTCGCAGAAGAAATATTACCCATGTTCCCCCGAAAAAAGTAGGAATTATGAGAGGCTTAAAAGAACCTATCCATCCCAGCTTGTCAAAAAGAATATACTGAGGAATCATAGTAACCTGAGCAGGCAGCATCATGGTTCCGAGCAAAATTTTAAAAAGCAGCTCCTTTTTTGGAAATCTGAAGTATGAGAAGCCAAAAGCCACCACCGATGAAGACAGAATAACTCCGATAAGCGTAAGTACCGTTACATATACTGTGTTCCACAAATACTGCCCGAAGTTATTTTCTGTGAACAATCTTTGATAAGGAGAAAAATCGAAAGGATTGGGAATTATCTGCATCGGATTATCATAAACCTGATCGGCCGTTTTAAAAGATGTTGTTGTCATCCATAGAAAAGGAAAAAGAAACAAAATACTCATAAATACCGCAAACATATATGTGAGAACTAATCTTCTGGTCTTTACTTTTGTCATATCATGACACCTCTTGATCGCCGGATCTGTTGAAGAATTTATACGTAAGCATCACTGAAACAAAGGTAAATGCCAGCAAAATCCATGCAAGAGCACTTGAATAGCCCATTTTAAAATCTCTGAAAGCATTCGTGTAAATATATAGTCCATAAACCAAGCCCGCTTTTTTCATACCGCCATCCATATCAAGCATGATTATTATATTAGAGAATGACTGAAATGAAGTTATTATAGCCATTATGGTATTAAAAAGGGTAACCGGCCTGAGCATTGGCATGGTAATGTACTTCAGACAGGCCCATGATCCGGCACCGTCAAGCTTGGCTGCTTCATAGTATTCGGTAGGTATATTCTGAAGTCCGGCAAGATAAATAACCATAGTTCCGCCTATTCCCCAAAAACTCATTATGATCAGCGACGGTTTAACCCATGCAGGATCTGCCAGCCAACCTGGTCCCGCCAATCCGATGGAATCAAGGAATGTGTTTATAGGTCCAAGACGGGGGTTGAGAATCCATTTCCAAAGCAATCCTGTAGCTACTGCCGGAACAACGCTGGGAAGAAAGAATATGGTTCTGAATACCCCCTGAAACTTCATCTTCACATTCAGCAGCAAAGCAGCTACAAGACTCATTATCTGTGCAACAGGAATACCGATAAGCGACAGAATGAGAGTATTCAATATAGCCCTGAAAAAATCCGGCTCTCTGAAAGCTGTTATGTAATTATCCAGACCAACCCATTTAATTGCAGAGCCTTCACCGGTTCTGGTAAAACTCAAAATAAAAGATGCCACTACAGGGTATAAAGTGAATATAAGCAGCCCTAAGATCCATGGAAGTATAAAAAGGAGCCCCATAAGCACTTCCCGCCTTCTTGATCTTGCAGAAAAAGAAATATCTCTCTTCATTTGTAGTTTTTCAACTCCTGGTTTATTCTCTCCTGAACATAATCAAGAGCCTCTTTGGCGGTTTTATTACCCAGCTGCACATCCATAAGAGCCTGCGTAAGTTCTGTGAGGTATGCCTGACCTATAGGAAGCATTGGAAAAGTATATACATAGCCGTTCATCAACATATCTATATAAATTTTCATCTTATCGTCAACAATGGTCTTGAAAGCATTATCTTCAAGAGATTTGATCTTTGGAGGAATGTTGTAAAGAGCTGCAGCAAACTCGGCTGCTTGTTTATCTGCAGTGAGCCATGTCAGAAATTCAAAAGCTTCATCTTGGTTCTTTGAAGCGGTAGGAATCACCCAAAAAGAACCACTTACATTACATACATCATTTCTGCCGCCCTGAGGAGCAGGAAAGTTGGATATTCCGTAATCAAAGGTACTTTTGCCGTATTTTTTTGCTATTAGTATCTCCCACTGTGATCCTTCTTTCATAGCAATTTCACCTCTCAGGAAAGGATTGAGAGAACTGAAAAGATCTCCCCAACCGGCCTGAAAAATTCTCTTTTTCTGAAGGTCAACTTTTTTATAGTAAGAGGAAAGCCATTCGTATGCTTCTATATTTTTTTGATGGTTGGCAGTGATTTCATTTGTTGCGGGATCCCAGAGCTGTCCGCCGAAAACATAACAGTATATATGACTTATTACAGGGTCAAATCCTAATCTTTTCAGAGCGCCTTTTTTATCGTACTTATTAAGCTTGTCGGTGAACTCATCCAATTCTTTTATGGTTTTAGGCGGAACATCAGGATTGAGACCTACTTCTTTAAAAGCATTTTTATTCCACATAAAAGCACTTACATTCAAAGTTGTAGGCAGACCATATTTTTTACCTTTATAGGTTCCATACTCCCATACACCTTTTATGTAATCAGAAGAAGTTATCCCTGCTTTTGCCAATCTGTCGTTCATAGGGACTATCTGTCCTCTGTATCCCAAAGGAACAACCATCCAGTCCCATACGGTTATTACATCAGGGGTTGTGCTTCCGGAAAGAGTTGTCATTATTTTCTCACCCATACCGATAGGTACATACACAGATCTGACGTATACTTTAGACTGGGATTTATTGTATCTGTCTATAATGCTGTCAAGGGCTTTTCCCTCGTCTCCTCCCCATGCGTTCCAGAAAACTACTTCCTTTGCACAGAACGAAATGACTGCTACAGACATAATAAGAAGAACAAGAATCATTTTTCTCATTATAAAGTCCCTCCTTTAAGCAAGTTTTGATAATTTTCATAAAGTCCGTTTTTTAGTCGCGGGCTGAAGTAATGAGGATAATCGAAAATAACACTTTTGCTGACATAAGGAGAAATGTACTCCAATTGTTTTTTAACTCTTTCAAAGTCTGCATATTTTGCCTGCCACGGTTGTAAATCAATAGGATAACCGTGTACTGCTTCGAATACCTCAATATCCGCCCAGAACTCAACGTTATTTTTTTTCATTGTATCTTCAAGATCTTTAAATACCATAGATGCACTGATGTAATCAACTTTTTTCGTACCAACTCCGTCTTGCATGGCCAGAATATCTATGACAGAATATTTGAAAAATTCATTCCACCAGGCTGAATAAGATCTGGAGTCAGGGTTTATTCCGAAATAAGGCGAAATCATTACCGGAAGAGAACTGTTTGTATGAATGAAGTCTGAAACTGTACTAAAAAACTTATATACTTTCTTTTTGGCATACAAGGAGTTAAAGTTTCTGTCGTCCAGTTCATGAGGTATATACCACCCGGCAAGAGAAGGACTTTCCTTGAATATTCCGTTCAGCTGGCGGAAAAGGTTTATGTTGATCTGAATTTCAGTATCAAGATCAAACCCGCTGTCATAATTAAAGTTAAATAACCCGAGCCCCAGAAAGATTTTTAAGCTATATTTTTCTGCAATTCTGATAATAGTATTTACAATCTTGCAGTTAGAATAAGTACTGCTGAAAAAGCAATCTTTCTGGGTCTTGGTATACTGTATTATGATACTGTCCATACCGATTTCCTTCATGCTTTTTAACTCAGCTTCCCAAAAATCTTCTCCGTAAGAAGCATAACCGTTTTCCAACTGAAAGAACGCACCTGTTATTTTTATTTTGAGTCCCTCCGTTTACTTTATCTCCTGATAATACTTTGAATAATTATCATAGAGAGGATTCTCAAGTCTTGGACTCATATAGCTTGGATAATCAAAGATAACACACTTTTCTACATAAGGAGACATCAGTTCCATCTGGGTTTTAACTCTTTCTATCTTAGCTGTGGTAGACTGCCATGGCTTATCGTCAACCGGCCATCCATGAGTCTGCTCAAAAACCTCCAGATTGGCCCAGAACTTAACTCCATACTTATCCATTACAGGCTTAAGAGCTTTATATACTTGTGCCGATTCCTGCGCTGTGGTTCTTTTTGTACCAACTCCGTCCTGCATAGCAAAAATATCTATTTTTGCCTGTTTGAAAATTTCTTCCCAAAAAATTGCATAGGCATTTCCATCCGGATTAATTCCAAAATAAGGAGAGATCATAACCGGTTTTTTAGTAAGCATTTTAGCATAGGAACTCATCTGCTTAAGATAATAAACGATAGCGTCTTTTCTTTCTTTGGTTAAAAAATTGCGGTCATCAATCTCTTCAGGTAGATACCATCCGGCAAGGGATTTATGGGATTTATACATGCTGTAAAGCTCACCCAGAATATTTTTGTTATAAACGGCCTGTGCCTGGGGATCCATTTTCCCTTCCCAGTATGAAGAATCTAAAGCCAATCCAAGATAAACATGCATATCTAAAGCATCGGCAGTCTTAAGAATAGTACCGATCACATCACCATAGCTCTCATCCTTGGGCTTATTCATGTCGGGAACAACGGCAACAGCAGAAGAAAAAGCAGATCCATCTGTAGAAAAAGATACTTTATAACCGTTTTTCGGGACAGAAACACCTGATACTTTGGAGTTCATAAACATAATATTTATAAAATTGATATCCTTTTCAGATTTTAGATCAAAAGTTACTTCTATATTTTTTCTGTTCTGCCATCCAACCATATCCTCCCAGGAGTATCTGAACTTTCCGTCAATAAGCTTATTATTTGCATCCGAATACTGGGAAGCAGGCTTAGGATTTACAGTATAAGAACATCCATCAAGAAGTGTTTTGGAGTCATACATGACCTGTATTTCCGGAGTGATAACCCATTCTATGCCGGCAGGCACTTCCAGAGAGATTTTTACGTATCTTGATCTGACCTTGCCGTTCCAGCTGATGTTTGTAAGCGATTCATCTGCGAAAAGCTCGTCGGAAGTTTCCTTGTACTTGGATGGATAATAATAGACATCGTTATATGCGGAATATTGAACAATAATGGTATCCATTCCGATATTTCTCATGGACTGAAGTTCTTTGTACATTTCATCATAGTTCATATTTGCAATTGCTCCGTTAATTTGAAAGAAAGCACCGGTAAGAGGTTTTACATTTTCTCCGGCAGAAAATCCGACTGCGGAGAAAGCTATAAATAAAATCAATAAAGCCTTTACACCAAGTTTTTTCATACTTTCACACTCCTAAATAAGATTATTCATCAATAAATAAAGAACATAATGCTGCGCCTACAGACCCTGCTTCTTCTCCTACGGTACTGTACTTTATTATATCCCCCGGATTTCTCAGGTTAATTTTTTCAAACTCCCTGCGGATGCTTTCAAGCATAAAGCTCCCGTAACGTGGTAGTACACCGCCTATATATACTGCATCAAAATCAATAGTATTCTTTAAGGTATCAACAAGCCAGGCAAATGTTTTACAATACTCCGATAATATTCTCTGATCCTTTTCGTTTATTGGATTATTGATATCAGAAAGATTTTCCGACAGATACCTGCCTGAAAGAACAGTCTCTATACAGCCTTTTTTCCCGCACGTACATGAGTTGGAACTTAAGGGATACACAATGTGGCCGATTTCCCCTGCTGAGCCCGTTACTCCTCTCATTACTTTTCCGTTTACAACAATTCCGGAACCTATGCCCGTACCTACAGTGATATAAAGTATACAACCGTCTTTTTCTTTGAACCACTGCATATATGCAGCCATATTTGCGTCGTTGTCCACTACTGTACGTATTTTAAAAACTTTTTCAATCTCTTTTTTTACTTCCGTTCCTGTCCACCCCGGCAGATTGTCAGAAGCATATAGGACTTTACCGTTTTTAAAATCAATTCTGCCGGCCGAGGCAATGCCAATTGCCGTAGTTTTTCCATCAATTACCTTTTCAATGCATTTTTCTATGCACGCCAGAACAGAGGCAGCGTTTTTAGGAGTCTCCTGTCTGTAAGACTTGAGAATATTTCCGTACATATCAGTAAGAACCGATCTGGTCCATGTTCCTCCAAGATCAACACCTACTGCGGTTATGTCTGAAGAAGGAAGATCGCTTATATGCTTTACAAATCTGGCTGTAGTCTGCTGTGGTCTGGAAATAGCTCCTCCGACAACAACTGCGTATGCTCCGTTTAAAATAGCCATTCTTACCTGTTCGGGATAAAAATAATTACCTTCAGCGATAACTGGAATATCTGTTAATTCTGTTATTTCACGGATAAGATGTATATCGGGTTTTGATCTGTCACAAGTTTGTGCAGTATAACCAGACAATGTAGTGGAAATATAGTCGGGTTTCAAAGTAAGAATTTTTTTTACGTCCTCAACGCTTGAAATATCAGCAAGAATTTTAATATGAGGATACTTTTCCCTGCAGTGTCTGTAAAGCTTTTCAAGAGGTTCCGGTCTGCTCCTGTATATGCTGTCTATAGCTACAATATCTGCTCCAGCATTTATTACTTCGTCTATCTCTTCGCAAGTAATGGTGATATATGCCTCATAATCCGGCCTTCTGTCTTTAAATATGCCTATTATGGGCAGATCTGTTATCTGGCGTATAGCTTTAATATCTTGGGGAGTATTTGCCCTTATGCCCTTTGCTCCCCCCTGTATGGCAGCAACAGCCATTTTTTGCATTATCTCCGAACCGTAAAGAGGTTCAGTTTCTTCTGCCTGACAGGACACTATAAGTCCATGCTTAAAATCAAGAATCATGCGATTTCCTCCAATAAAAGAAAAAGTCTAATGAAATTTTACTTCAAAAAAATTCAAAATAAAAAAAATATTATTTCTTATATTGGTATTATATAACATAAAGGTGCTTAAAAAAAACAGACTAAAATTAGAAAAATATCTGTTTATACTAAATTAATAGCCATAATTGGCAATAATCAGCCGAGAATAACTTTGAAAACTAAAAACAACCAAGATACCGTACTGATTACTATAATTCTATGTATACAAAAAAATTTTTACAAGTATATAAGTCACAATTCATGGTATCTCAGTAAGGACTAACAACAATGTTGATTGTCCATAAAACAAGTAGTATAATCGAGAAGAAAAAATATTTTTTCATAAAGAGATAAATGTGAAGTAAAATTTCAAGAAATGGGGGTAATGTATGCTTGAAGAAAAAAATCTGTCTTTCGGAGTGCTGAGCGATATACATTCAGACGGTATAAAACTCAAAAGAGCTATCAAAGATTTATATAAAATTGATATGAAAACGGATGCTCTCATACTCAATGGAGATACGGTAGATTTAGGCTATAACCGGGAGTATAAAAAAATACAAAAAGCTTTAAAATCATCCAAAAACCAGATTCCTGGAAAAATAATCATTTCTCTGGGAAACCATGAATTTTATAAGTATTATGGACATGGTCCCAACACTGAAGCAGAAGAAAAGGAACTTATAAATAATTTTTTGAAGTTTACAGGAAAAGAAAAAGTTTATTCTGATTGTTGGATAAAAGGATATCATTTCATAAGTTTGGGATCAGAAAAAACTTACACCTTTGATCAGCCCAGTACTGTTCAGGCATATCTTTCCGAGTCACAACTGAAATGGTTTGAAGAGAAGATAAACGAAGAGTATGAAAAGAACAAATATATTTTTGTTATTTTTCATCTGCCGCCGGATGATACGGTTAAGTTTTCACACTACTATAAAGAGAATATAAAGCAGGAAGAAAGATTTTTAAAGATTATCCAAAGGTACCCTAATATTGTATATCTTACCGGGCATTCCCATATAAGTCCGCTGGTTTATGACAATATTTTTTATAAGTCGCCTTATGGATATCTCATGATAGACTCTTCATCGGTATCGCGTCCTGTGATTCTTGACGAGAGTACGGGCGAAGAAAAAAATCTTCCTGGTGGAAGAAGCTTTGGGTTGTACTTTCAGATCTATGACGAAAGTATGGAAATAAGGGTGCGGGATTTTTCAAAACATGAGTGGATAGGCGAAAGCCACAGATACTTTAATAAATAAAAAAGTAAGGCTGTGCCTTACTTTTTTTTGAGTTCCGGAGCAACAAAGGTATTCCAGTAATTTATCATGAATATTAAGCATGGAAGTGCCAGCAGAGTCCCAATTACTCCAAAAAGCTCTCCGAAAATAAAGATTATAATAAAAATAACGTACCAGTGTATTTTCAGATTGGAACTCTGAACTTTTGGACTGAAAAACCAAACCTCAAGCTGGTTGGCAGCGACAATTATTACTATACCTATTATAAGACCTGTTAGTCCTCTGGTAGCATAGCCTATGAGAAGCATAGGTACCGCAGCAATAACTATACCAAGATAAGGTATAAAATCTGTTATCCAGGAAAGGACACCTAAAAACACAGCTCCTTTTATGCCTGCTACAAACGATGAAAAACCTACAATTAACCCTACAAAAGTTGCAACTACAAACTGTCCCTGTACAAACACTTCAAAATCCCGAAATGTTTTTTTTAGGAAAAGAACCCCTTTTGATCTTTCAGAGCTTGGGAACAATATCCAAAACTTATCAGATACTTTACTTATTATACCGTTTATAGTAGCTGCGGTTATTATAGCAATTACGATTGAAGCAATGAAATTAGGAGCTGAGCCTACTACCTTATCAAGAATTGAAAGACCTGTTGAAGAAAGTTTATGCGAAAAATCTTCTATAAGCTTGACTATCCATTCTGGCATGGCTTCATAGAGATCGCCGGAAGAAGTGATTTTAAGATTTTCAAGAACAACTTTTCCCTGGTCAATAATTATCGGAATAAGATTTCCAAATGCATAAAGAACTATCCCAATAAAAAATATGTTTGAGATTATTCTGCTTAATGTGGCATTAAGCTTAAATTTTTGCACAAGAAACTTTTCAGGTACTCTTACCAGAATAGAAAAATAAAGTCCTATAACTATAGCAGTCATAGTAAATGGAGCTATTTTTATCAGAACAAGAAATCCAAGAAAATAAAGAAGAGTAAGTATACCGCCAGTAGTAAGCATTTATTACCTCCATTTTTTATAGTATAGGAAGTACTTTGGTATAATTTATGTTATCATAAATTATATAGGAAGATAATTAACTGAAGATTAAGATAAGAGAGGCGTATATGGATAAAAAAACTTTGAGAAGTATTGTTTTGAATCAGAGAATTAATACTGATGCTGAACAGATATTGGAAAAAAGCAGCCGTATCTGTGCTAATCTGCTTAAAGTTCTATCGGAGCTTAACTATGAGACTATTGCACTTTATAGTTCCTTCAGGAAAGAGGTTGATCTGTCGGAGGTCTTCCATTCTATCAGAAAAGATAAAAAAGTAGTTTTCCCTTTTATATCAGATAAAAAAATGATTTTCAGAAGAGCAGACTCTGAAAAAGATTTCAGGCTGGGAAAGTTTGGTATTATGGAACCGATGGGCGAAGAAGAGAAAAAAATAGATCTGTTCATTCTTCCTGCTGTTGCATTTGACAGAAATTTTTACAGACTGGGATACGGCGGAGGGTACTATGACAGGTATTTTTCTGAAAATTTAAAGACAGTACTGATAGGTAGCGTATTTGATTTTCAGATTGTTCAGGATGTTTTTCATGAAGAACATGATGTTCAAGCCGATATGATCGTAAGCGAAAGTGGTGTTTTAAGAAGAAAGAAAGCAGAAAAAAAAGATGAAATTAAAGGAGGAGAGAGCCGGTGAGAAAATATCCGTTTTTTTATATGAACTCATTTTCTTGTGTTCCGGGGTATGGCAATCCTGCAGCAGTTGTGTACGGAGCAGAAAATATCAGTGAAACAGATATGCAGAAAATTGCAAAAATCAACGGACTTTCAGAAACAGCATTTATAATAAACGAAAAAACTAGCGGTTACGACTACAGAATAAAATTTTTTACACCTGAAAAACCCATAAACATGTGCGGACATGCAAGCATTGCCGCGGCATATGCGTACTCAGAAATGAACGATATGCCATGTGAGATATCTCTAACCCAGAAAACCGATGTGGGAACATTAAAAATAAAAGTTGAAAGGCTAAACGAATATTCAAGAGTATCTCTTCAAATGGATACTCCAGATATTGAAAGAACATTCCACGGTCAATATAAAGAGTTTGCACAGGCACTTGGACTGAAGGAAGAAGAAATTGAGAATGATCTTCCTGTCGCCGTCAATAAAAAAGGATATCTTTATATCCCTATTAAAACGATTGACTCAGCAAGAAGAATAAAAACTAATAAAGAGCTTATGCTGGATATGGACAAAAAATTGAACCTGCATGGATGGTATGTTTTTACGCCACAGGTATTACTGGCAGAAAATGATTTCCATGTAAGGTTTTTTGCTCCAAGTATGGGAGTAGATGAAGATCCTGTTACAGGAACAGCCAATGCGTACTTTTCATTTTATTACTATCGTTATATAAGCGCTAAGCCTTCAGGACACCTCAAAAATGAACAGGGTTTTGAAATCGGGAAAAATGGTGAAATAGAAGTAGAATTCTCAGAGCTTGATGCTTTACCTTCGATAGTAATAAGCGGTTATGTTCAAAAATATATAAAAGGAGAGCTTAATATTCAAAACCTAGACATGTACAGTAACTAAGCTTTATTAGAAAGATCCCATAAATCCTTTATTTCGTCTTTATACCTTTTGAAGACTTCCATTACAGAAGGACTGAAGTTACTCGGAGAAACCTTTGAATCGCCGTTTTCTATTATGAAAACGGTTTTTTCATGTGAGAAAGCTTCCTTGTAAGGTCTTGCTGACCTTAAAGCATCGTATACATCGACAATAGTAACGATAGTTGCTTCAATAGGAATCTCGTCTCCCTTTAGACCATAAGGATAACCTGTTCCGTCGTACTTTTCATGATGATATAAAGCGATATTTCTTGCTATCGTAAATATAGAGTTCTCACCGATTATATTGGCACCTGAGACAGTATGCTTTTTCATCAGCTCCCACTCTGAATCATCAAGTTTACCCGGTTTAAGCAAAATACTCTGCGGAATGGATATTTTGCCTATATCGTGCAAAGGAGAGTACTTTCTGATCTTGTTGCAAAGATCAATAGAAAGACCGAGTTTGGTAGCTATGAACTCAGAGAGGATACCTACCCTTTCAATATGATTTCCGGTATTTTCATCATAACCGTCTACCATTTCAAGCATTTTGTTTGAGAAATAATCATAAGATTGTTCGATGCTTTCATAAGCACTCATAAGTTCTTCGTTTGAAGC
>JAKJGQ010000029.1 GCA_022704305.1 Thermotogae bacterium
AAGGCATTATCGAATATCCGTCAGGATGTGAAGATATACGTACCACAGGAGGAGTATTTATATTAAGCGTTATGTTATCTGAAGCCTCTGTGGTTCTGCAGGTTATAATTACAGGTTCTTTAGATAAGGCTGTAAAGTCTATCTGTTCTCCCTGGCCTGCCGGAGTACTGCCTATAAACCAAAGCATTTCGGATGGAGTGTACTTTTTACCGTCAGCTTTAAAAGCCCATGCTTTAAGAGTAATTTTTTCATTTAAATTGACAGTCTGACCGTTAACAGGGGTATAAATTTTTACAGATGGTTTTGCAAGTACTTTGAAAGTAATCTCTTTGCTTATCTGTTCATTCATTGAGTCGCTGTACCGTACAGTTATTTTATGAACTCCCTGTGATAATTCTTGTGTATAACTTGCGTTCGAACCTTTGGCAATCTGAGTGTTGTCCATAAACCAGAGGATGTTTTCCTCTTTTAAAGGCTCATCGTCAGATACTGAGCATGAAAGGTTTATAGGCGAAAGGAATGTGAACTCCTGATTTTCCAGAGGACTTATAAGGGATATCTTTGGAGGCTCATTTATCCTTATTTTTATGGTAGAGATGGTCTTTAGTTTATTTGAGTCGTTTGTGGCTATTGTAAGCATATGCTCGCCGCTTCCCAAATCTGCAGCATTAAGAAGAGCCGTACCTTGAATCTCTGAATTATCAACAAAGAGAGTATAAGGTATTTTACCATCTTCATAATCGGTAACTTCAGCTTTTATATTTATTTTTGCTCCGGAAGCGAAAACCTCTCCGTCTTTTGGTGATATCCAAGTTATTACTGGTTTTTCATTTATACTAACATTTACGGAAGCTTCCGAGAAAAAATCAAGATACTGAGATTCAGCTTTTATTATGAACTTTCCCGTGATTTCTTTAGTGTCAATATACACTTCTTTGCCGCTGGCAACTTTTTTTGAACCTATATACCAGTTAATTGTTGCACTGTCATCGGCTTGTGCTTTGCAAAGAAGCTTTGATCCGGAGTTTATTACTGAATTGTCCGCAGGCTCAGTTATGACTATACTTCGGGGTTGCGAAACCTCTATAGATACCTCGTCGTAAGACTGGTCATATACTGCCTTCAGTTTGTGACTGCCTATAGACAAGTTGTTGATGAAAAGAATTCCTGAACCGTTGGAGGATATGTCATCGATAAACCATTTAATATCTTTTGAATCAAGAAGCTGCATACCTTTTTCAGTGTAGAGGTAAGCCTGTGCGGTAGCCTTGATTTCCTGACCATACTTGAATAAACTGAAGTTAGAAGGCTTAAGTATTTTTACTTCAAGCTTGTCAGAGATACTTACAGTAATAGATTTTTTGTACTCCTTTTCTAACCTGTCTTTTATTACAAGAGTTATATCTGTTGTGCCTTTTCCAGGATTTGATGCAAGAATTTCCCAGCCTGAACCAACAGATTTGCTGTTTATAAACCATTCAATACTTTTTATATCCTTTGTCAAGCCTTTTGTGAGTTTTGCATTGAGTCTCAGAACCTCTGAACTGTTAATGTTTTTGTTGTCCTTGGGCGAGGTGATTTCATAGTCCAGATGAGATACCACGTCAAAGGTAATAGAACTGGAAACAGAGTTTGATTGATTGTCTGTTACCGTAACTACCAGGCTGTGCAGTCCGGCCGGTATCAAGGTAAGATCAATATTCAGAATGTTTTTATCAGATATTTTATTCCCGTCGATAAGCCATTGAATGTTTTTTAATCCGACATACGAATCCAGATTGAAAGAGCATGAAAATGTAGCAAGTTCATCGGAATAGTACACGTATCTTTCGGATGTGATACGCAGATCTGCTACAGGTGTATAAACCGTTATTTCTTTTTCTGCCTGTGCATCATTTGTCTGTGCTTTTATAAGTTGTTTCCCGGGTTTATCAAAAATATATTCCACAGAATCACCTGTTCCGATAAGAACTGAATCTATAAACCACTTTATTTCATCTGGGTACTTTGATTTGGCTGTCAGTTTTACTTTGCTTGAAAGTTTTATTAAAGAATCAGAAGGCGATAGTATACTGATACTCTGAGGCTCTATGGCTGTAATCTGAACAGCGGTTTCTTTTGTTGAACTCTTGGCTGTTATGGTGTAATTTCCAGGATTTATGAACTTATATAAAATGCTTTCGCCTTGACCGATTACTGAACCGTTTACTACCCATATTATGGAACTTCTCAGATCTGAGGATTCACTTTGGAAAAGTATATCTTTATTTATGTAAACCTGCTGGTTATTAAGAGGATAGACAATTGACAGTTTCTCAGGAGGTACAGCGGTAATTGTGATTTCGTCAGAATAGCCATCTCCGCTTGCTTTTACTTTATATGTTCCCGTTTTTTGGAAAGTATAGGTCATTGAAGAGCCTTTTACAACTTCTTCATCATTTATATACCATACAATATCAGACCGGATATTTTTAGAATCGGAAGTAAAGCTGATCACTTTATCAATCTCTACCACGGTACCGTTCTTCGGAGAAGCAATTGTAAGGTATTTCTGACCTACAACCTTTACCGTTACAGTATCGGTGAAAGAGTTTGAGCTTACCGTTATTTTATACTCTCCCGTTGTGGAGAAGAGATATTTGAAAGAACTACCTATCCCTTTTTTCTCAGTGCCGACGTACCAGCTTGGTTCCGGAAGGTTTTTGACCTTGGCTGTGAAGGTTACCTCGCTGTTCACTTCGGTTACAAAAGGATCCTGAACAGGTTCTGTTATTACAAGCTCTTTTACCACATTTATCTTTATACGTACGGAATCGTTTGCAGCGGGTATATCAAGGTCATCTGCACGAAGCCTTATAAGATGTTCACCTTCATATGCAGGGTCAAAGCTGAAGCTTACGGATGCTCCCCTTGCAAACTCTTTTGAATCAATATACCATACCAGCTCTGTATAGTCACTGGCCTGAGCTTTGAACAGTATATCCTCCTGTGCATTAAGAACACTTGTATCAACCGGTGAAATAATTTTTACAGCCGGTATCTTTTTTACATTAACCGTAAAAACGACCTCTGCCGTTTCAAAAAAAGCTTTTATAATGAATGTGCCAGAGGTATCTGAAACGAAGTTGAAGGAATCACCCTTTTTGTCTGACACAGAAGCATTGATCTTCCATGAGATTTTTGCCGGATCAAGATTTTTAAAACCAACTTTGAGAGTTACACCTCTTGATTGGTAGGTTGTTAATTCTGGATCGGTAATAGCCTGAAGCGAAGGTTTTTCTATAATATTTATAGTTATGGACGGACTCTTTATTTCTATACCCTGTACAGTTGCCTTGGCAGTTATTTCATAGCTTCCTGCAGTACTGAAAGTATGCTTTGGGGATATAGGTTTTGAGTTTGCATACCAGGTTATTTCCTGAACATCCTGGGATATGCACTCAAAAGTTATCTCATCACCTACATAGCCTGTTGAGGAGTTTTTAGGTTTGGTAATGTTTATATATGGATCAATAACAAAAACATTAACCTGGGACTGACCAATATTATTGTACTTGTCCTGTGCCTTATAGGTTATTTTAAGCGGAGAAGAACCGGTTCTCGCTTCAGGTGTGAAAGACAGGTCATTTCCGGTATATTTTCTTGAACCTACTTCCCACCATGTTGCAGTAATGTCATCATCAATCCCTTCAGCTTTATCAGGTTCTGATGAAGTAGCTTTGAAGGAGTATGATCTGCCTTTTATAAGCAAAGAGCCTTCAGATGGAAATATAATTTCAGTGACAGGTTTATTGTTTGCTGCTGTTGAAAAGCTATTCCACTGTGTGGCTGCTTCTTCTATAAAGACAGTACCGTCACTGTAAAAAGGTACAACTTTCCATCTGTAGGATCTTCCCCAAGATAGCTGGTCGCTCATCTGAAAAGAAAGCCCTGAGATGGAAGAATAGGTTTTAAACCCTTCAATTATTAGTTTGTAGTAGCCTACCTCTGAATTATACTTGTAACTCCATTCAAACTTCGGAGAAAGGATCTTTATATCTGAAACAGGAGATTTTGCAATGACTTCTGAAGTATCAAACTCAACTGTTTCTTCGGATGTTTCAGATATTTTCTTATCGTACCAATCGTATAGCTCGACTTTAAACCTGTATGTCTTACCGCGGCGCAATATTATTCCTCCGCTTGTGCCGGTAACAGTATAGGTATAAACTCCATCTGTTACTCCATCGCCGGAGGGGTAGCCCTTAAGATCTCCGGAAGAAGGTTTTGAGTGGTTTATCTTTATCTCTTTAGCATAAGTTCCGTCAGTACTTGAGACGATAAGTTTTGAGTAACAGTATACAGGATTGCTTGTTATTGGAAGAGAAGCGTATATGGGGATCATTGAAAGTTTCCAGGATAATGTGGGGGTAATGGAAGAGCCATCTGCTTTTTTTATGAAGTACATGGAAGTAGGAGTTACCACATTAACTGTTAAGTCGTTTTCTCCCAGTTTGTTAAGCAAAGAACCGGAATGCTCGAAAACGGCCATTGAAATTTTGTACCTTCCTTCTTTCAGTTCCAAACTTGTAAGTGCCTGCTCGACAGAGGTTATATTTTTCAGTTCGGGGGGAAGTTTATTCTCCAATACAGCCATATCCCCAAGATAATCACTTATTATGTTCTTATTGCTTAGTACTTTGGTCTCGTTGGCTTTTATCTCAATATCCTTAAGCCGCAGCTTTATATATACATCATCGCTGCCTGAAGGATTCCAGTCACCTGACAAGATTTTAAGAGTGATATCAGCGCTGATCTTAGTGACCGTGGAATCGTTCTGCAGAGTTGCTACTATTAACTCATCGTTTATAAGTATTCCAGGTGTCAATATCGCATAGTACCGGGTGTCGATAGTCAGACCTGACGGTCCGACACTGCGTATGGAAAAGTTCTTTACTACCCCAAAAGCTGTAAAAACCAAAGAAATGAAAAGCAGAAACATGAGAAAACTTTTTTTAGCTTTGATACCCATAGTATCAGCTCCTCTTAAAAGATTAATAACACATTAATAACAATAATACAGATATTATTATACCACAAAAACAGGTATATCAAAAAAAAATTACCCGGATAAAATCCGGGTAATTTATAAATTTACTTAGTAAGTGCTTTTTTCGCTATGGAACAGTATTCCTTGAAAGAATCGAAATCATTTACGGCAATCTCAGCAAGCATCTTTCTATTTATATTGATGTTCGCTAGCTTAAGACCGTGAATAAGTTCATTATATTTCATTCCTTCGAGTCTTGCGGCGGCATTTATTCTGGTAATCCAAAGTCTTCTGAAATCACCTTTTTTGTCTTTTCTTCCGGTATATGCATAAACACCGGCCTTAAAGAACTTATCCCTGGCAAGTGAAATTCTTCTGCTAACTGCACCCCTAAAACCTTTAACTCTTTTAAGATATCTTTTTTTCCTTTTTCTTGCACTTACAGCTCTTTTAACTCTCATCTATTATCGCTCCCTTCAATTAACTTTAATTTATCTTAAACCAAGGCATCTTTCAACATTTTTTTTCTGTACTTCTGAAACTTCAGTGATTCTGGTAAGTCTTCTCATATGTGTGTTGGTTTTGGTTCCGGAATTATGGCCAATATGGCTCCTCTTTCTGAGAATTTTACCTGTGGCTGTTATCTTAAACCTCTTTTTTGCAGCGCTTTTGGTCTTGTTCTTTATTTTTGCCATACTTGTTCCTCCTTATTTTGTTTGATTAGGTACATTTTTTTTAAGATCCGGATCAAGAAAAATATCCATATCTCTTCCGTTCATTTTTATATTTTTGGTTACGTTAGCAATATCACTTGTCTGAGAAATTACCTTATTAAGAAGTTCTTCACCTTTATCCTTAAACATAATATCTCTTCCCAGAAACATTACTACAACCCGTACCTTGCAGTTGTCAGATAAAAACTCCCGTATTCTGTTAACCTTGGTCTGAAAATCATGCTCATCTATTCTAAGTCTAAATTTCATCTCTTTCAGTTCCTGCTTTTTCTGGTTCTTTTTTGCTTCCTTCTCTTTTCTTTCTCTCTCATATTTGAATTTGCTGAAGTTCATAATTCTTGCTACGGGAGGGTTGGAGTTAGGCGAAACCAGAACCAAGTCAAGTTCTGCTTCACGTGCCATTTCTAAAGCAGTTTTTGTAAGCACGCTGCCGATATTTTCACCGCTTTGAGTTATCAATACGACTTCCTGTGATCGTATCTGTTCGTTCTTTAATATAATATCCTTTTCACTTATAAGATATCACTCTCCTTATCAAATATAGAAAAACGAGGGCAGAAAACAACAATCTACCCTCGTAACAATTTTCTTATTACCTAGGTAGCTTAATGCTTTAGGTGGGAAACAAATTAGGGTATGTTTCCGCTTAAATATTATGGTGGGCCATGCGGGATTCGAACCTGCGGCCTACTGATTAAGAGTCAGTCGCTCTACCAACTGAGCTAATAGCCCACTCTTGTGTACCGAAATTTATTATACCTTATAAAGCGGCATTTGTCAATCGAAAATTATTTCCTTTCAGTAAAATTTCTTTTAAGTTGAATGCTTGGATGTTGTCTTTGAATCTGTTATATAGTATCCTGACCCCTTAAAAGATATTCCAACGCTGCTTATACTTTTTTTTGCCGTATTTCCGCATTTGTCGCATTTTACTATAGGCTTGTCGTTCATTGAATGCATAACACTAAATTCATTCCCGCAGACAGGGCAGCAATATCTGTACATTGGCACAATATACACCTCCGTCATATATTATAATAAGAATTTTCGTTGTTTACAGGATAGTATGCTATCACTATTATTTTTAGAAGCGGTTAAAAAATAGTTAAGTTAATCCTACTTGTCAACAGAACCTTTAGCTATGTACCAGAGGTACAGATCAAGCTTTCCGAGGGAATGCCCGATATCCTCTGAAAAGGTTCTCAGAATACTTTCGTGGCTTAAGTACTTTTTTTCTGTCCAGCCATTTTTAGGGAGCTGGTCTATAAGCCCTTCTTCCAACATAAGCTTGAGTATATGCTTGTCCAGTATAGCAATATCTTTTGCCCCGGTATTTCGTAGAAAATGGCTTGCCTCTTTCCAACCCAGTCCCATAAGATTTTCGGCAAGATACTTTCTGCATTCAAATGCTGGTTTGTCAAGTGTACTCTTAATATCCTTAATGAACCATCGGTTAGCGCATATGTATTTTGCACGTGTACGCCAGAAACGGTGACCATTTTGCCTGAGTGTACTGGTAAGCTCATCCTCACTCATATATGCAAACCCATCAGGACCGACAATGCTTTGAATTTTTATTCCACCCTTTGCCGTCCAGTTAGCTGTCATAACGCAGAAACAAAGTTCTGAAAAGAGTTCTTCATTTGAACCATGTCTTCCTAGAGTCTCAAACTCATGGAATCTGGCTTCAACAAGATCATTTATTTTATTTTCAAGACCGTACAGAGTTTGCTTTAGATTCAAGATGTTCTCCTAAGCTCTTTTTTTTCTTGATAATATAAAAAAACCAAGACTACAATATATTATAAAACAGAAAAGTAACATGAGTCCTTCCGATTTGCTTACATTCTCCAGGCCTTTGAGCAGAGTATTTCCACCGATCTTCATGCCGGTATGTTTTTCCAGGAGAAATAAAGAGTAAAACGACATCAGAAGTGAACCTGAGACTATCGATATAATGGCTGTGATGGTCTCAAAATTTTTTGAAATAAGTACAGCAGTTATAATTCCAATTATTATAAGACAGCCCCATGGAATGTAGTAAGAAATGTTTTCAAACTGCTTCAGCTGTTCTGAAAAAATTACAATCAGCGAATTACCAAGGAAGTAACCAATGAATCCTCCCAGAAGAAATCCCACAATTCCCACAGCTACTTTGATGATAAAGTAAAACAGTATCCCTATAAGTGCAGCAAATGCAAGGAAGATAATAGAGTTATACTGAGAGAACTGACTCATAAAATCTTTTACCTGGCTGAAGCTCATCATATAAGGTATCATCATCGTATAAGCGCTGTAAAAGCCAAGAAGAAAAATTATAAGTTTTGAAGATACTTTAGATAAAACTACCAGAAGAAAAGCGATCGGAAGCATAAATATCCAGTTGGATGTAATAAGCAAGTAAAAGTTGCTGAAAACGGAACTAAAGCCTTCAATACTTAGATTCATAAAAGCACCCCCTAATAAGATTTACTTTTCAGTCTTTAGAAAAGCAGCGGAAAAGAGGGAAATGACTGATAGAAAAAGAACAAGACTTCCCATATTGCCCTGGGCAACATAAGGTCCCATAAAGTTTCCACTTGTTCTGAGTGAAGAAAAAAGAGTCATTCCGGTATCCTTGAAACTGCTGCTTATCATAGAAGCATATTCGGAACTCATGGTCATGTTTATTCCAAGAAAAAATCCTGCTATATTCAAAAATATTACAAACAGTATTGAGATATCAATTGTCATGTATGCAAAAAACAGGAAAAGCGCAGCAAATAAAATCATCCAGCTATTAATTCCCTTTATTCTATGCTTTACAAGATTGCCTATCATAAGAAACAAAGAGAAAGCAGATACCATCATCTTTCCCAAAAAAGGGTTTGAGAACCTGTCTTCCACAAATGATGGAAGTGCAACCTGTATGGCAACAATAGATAGAAGAACAGCTAAACCGAAAAAAACAGCCTTGAAAATCTCAAAGGAAAAAGTTGATTTTTCATGGTTCTCAAGATCAGCTCTTATAGTATCAATCCGCTTAAATCCAAAGAAGCAAAAAAGGATACAGAAAACTGAAAACCCAACAATTACAGGCTTAGGATTAAAAAGAAAACTGTTTCCGATTACCGATGGTCCTGCTACTGCTCCCAAGCTCCCCATGAGTTCAATTATACCGTAAGATTTCACTTTTTCACTCACACTCATATTAGATTTTGAAACACCTGTCAGTGCAGTTGAATACAGTGCTGGTTCAAATATGCCCTGTACTGCTCTGAAAATGATTGCTGCAAAAATATTATTCAGAAAGATACCGACAAAGAATATGCTGACAGCCCAACCAGTAAGTGCAGTCAGAAAAGTTTTTCTTTCTCCGTATCTTTTAAGCATTCTGGCCCATAAAAATCCCAAAAATATACCGGTCAAAGGAGTTACTCCAATAAAAGTGCTTGCTGCAACAGAACTTGAATAGATATTAGAAAGCTGTGAAAAAGCCGAAGAAAAACCAACCTGTACAAATATGCTCAGAAAAGGAAGCATAAAAAGCAGTCTGAGTCCTTTCACGTATAGTATACCTCCATAGAACAATTTAAAATTTATGATGTTTTTGCAACGGTTATACCCACAACGCGCAATGACTGTTCCGCAAGAAGACGGCAGGCGGTGCGCATGGTGGCTCCGGTTGTATACACATCGTCTATTATAACCGTTTTTTTGGGAATATGACCGTCAATATAAAGTTTCACATTGGAGGTTCTCCTATCTTTATCAAGGGTGACCTGCCTTTCTTTTGACTCAGAAGAAAAAATTTTTCTGAACTCAAGCCCAAATGTATGTGAAAACTTTTTTGCAATCAGTTCGGCAGGAGTAAATCCTTTTTCAAAGATACTCTTTCTGTTTGATGGAATGAAAGTTACGGTGAAAGCCTGCAAGTTCATGTCCATATCTGTATATAGCCGTGATAAAAGACCCGACAAAACGGTACTTATACGCGGATGAGAATGATACTTGTAAAGAGTTATGATATTAGAAAGAGGATATGTGTAATGGCCGGCGTGGTATATTTCATACTCTCCGGCTGTCCGGCAGGGATTATAAGAACTGTCGGTGCATTTTTCACATATAAGCTGATCTGCCGGTAAAGGACTGCCGCATACAAGACAACAGGTGTCCAAAAGCATTCCAAGAATATTTCCAACAGTTTTTATCATTACTGTATATCGGTTACCTTCTCGGGATTAAGTCTGAGAAGAGCATTAAGTGCGCATAGTTTAAGATCTCCGCGTTCAGAAGAATCCAAAAGGATATTATAAGGTACATCCCACATCTCCTTGACTTTAAAGTAACGAAGAATATTCAATGCGTTTTTACGTATGGATACTGGGAATTTTTTTTCTTTGGCAATAGCAGCTATTTCGTATGTGTACTGATCTAGCTTCAGTTTTTTTACCACCTTAAGTGCGGCGCTTATTCTTTTGGAGGATAGGCTCTGTATAAAGTCAGGAATTCTTTCCGAAAGTGAATAGTCCTGAAAGTAAACCAGATAGTTTATGCAGGCAATTACAAGCGAATCCTCAATGCTGTTTAAAAGCTCACGACAAAAGGACACATAGGTCATGTCATCTTTATCTGCTGCAAGCTTAAGCCCATAGCTTATCATTATACTGTCAGAGCTTTTTATGAGCTTATCGACCATCCATGACGGCACAAAATCTTTTCCGCAGGCTTTTCTGGCAACTTTTGCAAGTTCAAGCAGAAGTGAGTAATCTTTTTCTTCTTCAATTTTCTGTTCAAGAAATCCTTTTATTATATCTCCAGGTAGTCCGGAAAAGAAACGTATAATGATGGTTTTGGTCTGTCTGTCAGATTTGGGGTATATTTCCTTTATGGTGTTAAAAAAAGTTATTGAATCTGAACTTTCGTAATATCTTGAAAGAGCAGCTCTTTTTACATTTGAATCAGCATCTGGAGATAGAAGTGTTCCTGAAATATCGTCCAGTGCTTTTATGAGCTGTTGAATTTTAATGTACGGATCGTTTCTCATTTTCTCAACTATAACAGAAGTTTCGTCCGGAAAAGTTTGTATATAAGATGTAAAAAGCTGATACCTGACAGACGGATCAGGATCGCTGCAGCATACAAAGACACGCTCTGTAGGTTCAAAATCTTGTTCTATGTAGAGTCTGACAGCTTCCTTTCGGATCACGGCATTAATATCAGTCAATAGCTTTTCTGTTTGCTCCAATTCCAGTTTTCCCATCTTTTCAAGATACTTCAGAGCTGAAAATCTAACAGAAAAATCACTGTCATCTAAAAAATCCTTTATTATAGGAGTTTCGGTCTTCATTTTTGCAAGTTCATTTATGGCTTTGGATCTGAAAGCAGGATAAGGAGATTCGAGCATACCGAGAAAAATCTGTGAATTTTCAAACTTTATTTTTTCCTGAAGATCTTTATAAGATTCAATAATATTATTTGCCATATTAATCCTCCGTAGTGTTGTCCGGTAAGTATAAGCATATCTCTGGACTGTTGCCGAAAGAAACCTTTAAAAATCGGTCCTCGTATCTCATGTCAATATTGTCTGCAATATAAGTTTCTCCTGTTGAAGAAGTATCGTTTTTAGAATATCTGTAAAGTTTATGTTGGTTCTTATTGTAGTAAAAGCCGATGCGGCTGAAACCATCCTGACGGTAAAGCCTTATATAAAAAGGCGTTTCAAGCTTTACATCTACTCGTTCAACCTCGTTTTTGCATATAAGGATGACGGTTTTAACTGAATTAGCCATTATTCCGTTCTGAAGCATATAATCAAGCGATTGCTTTAACACAAACACAGTCCTTGCAAAACAAGCAAGGACTGTCATTGTTCCCATAAAAACGAAAAATATCTCAAAAACGCTCTGTAAAAGAATAAACCCTTCCTTGATGCTTTTCATCAGAACGGTTCGGAAATATATATTGAAAAATCGCGTCTGAGACTGCTGAACCGTAATTCAAACTTCAAATCGTCGATAAAGGATTCGTGTGGTCTGGGAAAAGTGAATACAGTCTTTATCATAAAGTAGTCCAATATGTTCTGACTGGGTTTAAAATCCTTTACAAGCGGATAACAAAAATTAAGATCTGCCTTTAAAAAATCGAGCTTATAAGATATTCCAAGATATAGATCCGGTTGGCTCCTGTTTGGAGAAACCGTATCTGTGGCAGGAAGAGTAGCCCTGTCATAGTACCAGATCATTCCGCCGTGAATACTTGTGGTTTCGTTAAAACCATAAAGAAGAGCATTTATGTCCGTAACGGAAACAAGGCTCAGTGGAGTCAGATTAGGGTTTATATCAAAGCTGAAATTGATGTTTGGAGATTCTATCCCGCCTCTTATAGCAACCTTAAACGGCGAAACGTCGTTGAGAACAGAAAATCCAAGATCATAAAAGGTTCCCGCAAAAAGTCCCGTAGAAATCAGTAAAACAGAGAATAATATGATCAGGCCTCTGCGCAGGGAGTTCATTTCATTTCAGTCCTTAGAGAGTTAAGCTTATCGATATCCTTTACTTTTATTATTCCAAGCTCTATTTCTCTCAGAGCTATAGTGACATAGTTTCCGTCTTGGGTTTTAATAGTGGAGTTCTGCATTTCTTCGCTGTCCTTTAGAATTTCAGCTCTCTTAGCTGCAATTATGGGAACGGCATACTTGAAGTTCACTTCTTTCATTATCTTGTCGTAGTTTACATTTGTTTTCATTTTTACCTCCGAAGATTCAGGGATTATTTCTGAAAAATGTGTACTGTCCGAGATGTTCAGCGACTCTTTTAACTTTAAGCTGCTCAGCTATTATAATTGAAATCAGCTGGCTTATAGATTCAGCGAGAACCGAATTAACTATGAGGTAATCAAAGTAAGGAATTTTAGCTAATTCAGCTTTGGCATCCTCCAGTCTTTTTTTCAGATCACGCTCGTTTTCTGTAGCCCGCTGAGAAAGCCTTCTGCTGAGATCATCGTAAGAAGGAGGTGCGACGAAAATGGTTACTGTTCTTTCAGGCAAAACATTTTTAATATTTACAGCTCCTTGAACGTCAACATCAAGAATTATGTTGTAGCCTTCATCAAGCTTTTTTTCGACGTGGCTTTTTGAAGTTCCGTATCTATAACCGTGCACATTTGCCCATTCAAGAAAATCGTTCTTTTCTATGATCGCATCAAATCCGGTATTGTCAACAAAAAAATAATCTATCCCGTCAGTTTCGTCCGGACGCGCAGGCCTTGTTGTGAACGATACAGAGTAAGAGAAACCTTGAACAGATTGCAAAGCCCTTTTTATGATAGAAGATTTTCCGGCACCTGAAGGCCCGCTGACTACATAAAGAATACCGTTTTTTGTTTCATCATTCATTGAAAGCCTCTTTTCGTATTCTTTCCAAAGCCTTTTCTATATCGTAGAAACTCTGGAAAAAACGGCTGGTAATGGTTTCGGGCTGAATAGCACTTGCTATAACATGACCGGAGTCTGTTATAATGAATGCTCTTGTTTTTCTTCCGTGGTTCACTTCCAAAAGTTTTCCCTGCTGTTCTGCAACATCCCTGAGTCTTTTAAGCGGCTGGGAACCAGGATTCACTATTGCAATGACTCTATCTCCGACCACAACATTCCCGAAGCCAATGTTTATAAGACCGTACATATAAGCACCTCCAAAAATTTGTTAATGGATATTCTGTACCTGCTCCCGTACTTTGTTAACAATCACCCGTCCATCGATCGAGCAATTAGTTATTTCTGCAATTTTGGATTTCGAAGCTATAGTATTGAACTCTCTGTGCATTTCCTGCGACAAAAAGTCAAGATTCTGTCCCTTAAGTTCTTCAGGGGATTCCAGGATTTCTCTGAAGCGTTTGAGATGAATTTTCAATCGTTCTATTTCTTCAGAGATATCAGAGCGTTCAGCCAGCATTGCAACTTCAAGCTCCAGACGGTCTGGGTTTATTTTGGTGTCTGGTTTAAGGAGCTGGTTAAGGTCTTCGGTCAGCTTTTGCATAAATACTTCCTTCATTTCAAGTGATTTGGCATGAATATTTTCAACTATATCGGAAAGTTGATCTATATAATCGGTAATCAGTAATTTAAGGTTTAAGCCTTCTCTGTTCTGGAATTTTTTTACCTCCACAACCACATCATTGAGACACTGGCTTAGCCCTGACCACACTTCATCCATGGACTGCTCGTCGAGATTTATTCTTATTATCTCCTTAAATCTTGTAAGAATATCCAAGGTAATATCATCATTCATAGAAAGATCAGTCTTTATTTTTGAAAGAGCATGATAGTAAGCTTTAGCAAGGCCGCTGTCAATCTGCACAAAATTTTCCGGATTTACAAACCTTATATCCACATACACATTGAGGTTTCCTCTTCCGAAGTGCTTCTTCAGATAATCCTGGAGCTTAAGCTCAAGCGGCGAAAAGATGCCGGCAAGTGATGTTTTTAGATTAAGGTACTTTCCATTCAGAGATTTTATCTCTACTGTATAGTTATAATTTCCTACAACTTTCTCTATTCTTCCATAACCGGTCATGCTTCTCATATTCTCACCTCGTTAGTATTATACACCAGAATGGTTAAATTTCAAAAAATTTAATACATTTTTAAGCTTCTCAAGGAAATAATCGACTTCTTTGGCGTTATTCAAGTGAGAAAGGCTAATTCGTATATTTCCCTGAGCCTGTTTTTCTGTATATCCCATCTGATGCATGACACGGTTTGAAGAACTGCTTTTGCTCGAACATGCTGAAGAAGTTGAAACAAATATTCCTTCATCAGACAGAGCAGAAACTATCGAATCGGCACGCACTCCTTCAAAGATTACAGCAAGAGTGTTAGGAACTGAATTATCCAGGGGGGTAGCTATAATTCCACCCATCTGAGTTATCTTTTCTGCCATAAAATGGCGCAGAGTATCTATGCGTTTCATATCTTCCAGATTATCGTAAGCTTTTTTCATTGCCAGAGCAGAGCCTATAATACCGGCAGTATTTTGGGTTCCGCCTCTCATACCTCTTTCCTGCGAACCACCGGTAAGATAAGGAAAAATTCTTATTCCCTCTTTTTTGTAGGATATGCCTACACCTTTGGGACCATGGAACTTATGGGCAGAGAAGCTAGCCATATCACAATTCACTTTCCGGATGCTGAAAGGTATTTTCCCTATAGCCTGTACCCCGTCTACATGAAAGTAAGTATTTTTATTTTTTGATTTTATTATATCCGCTATCTTTTCGACAGGTTCTAGAGTACCTGTTTCATTGTTGGCGGCCATTATGCTTACAAGAACGGTATCTTCTCTTATTGCTTGCTGCAGTTCTTTAAGATCTATCTCACCAGACTTGTCTGTTTTTATAAGTGTGACAGTGTAACCATCATTTTCAAGCTCTTTTAGAGTATTTATAGTTGCGCTGTGTTCAATCGCAGAGGACACTATATGCTTGCCGCTTCTGAAATTAGCTTTACATATGCCGCGGATTGCCCAGTTTATAGATTCGCTTGCACAGGATGTGAAGTATATTTCATAAGGCATTACATCAAGTTTTTCAGCAATTAATTCTCTTGCATCCTCCATCATTTTTTCAATCTTATTGCCAAAACCATGAATGGAGTTAGGATTAGCATAATCTGAAACCATATATTTATAAATAAGGTCAGCTACCTCTTTATCAACAGGTGTGGTTGCATTGTTGTCAAAATAAACAAACATAAAAGAACCTCCTTTTTAAAAAGTTTTATAGTATAATTAATGAAAAAATAATGGGGTGAAAGATCTTGAAAAAGGCATACTTTTGGTTAATCCTTATAACGATCGTCTGGGGAACCACATTTCCTCTTCAAAAACTTGCTCTGAACGGAATATCAACAAGTACGTATATTTCTTTGCGTTTCTGGATAGCAAGCATCGTATCTTTTGTGGTTTGGAGGAAGCATTCTTTCAAATACGGGGTAATTTTAGGACTTGTGTTTGCAGGGTCATTTATTGCCCAGACTTACGGTCTTTCACTTACTACAGCTTCAAAAAACGGGTTTATAACTTCTCTGTATATAATAATGGTTCCGTTTTTTTCATATATGATTGAAAAAGAAAAACCATCTGTTTTTCAGTATTTTGGCTTTCCAATGGCTTTAGCGGGTTCTTATTTTATGGCAGGAGGACTTTCAGGATTTAACTTAGGTGATCTGCTGACATTTATCAGTGCCGTAGGATATGCAGTACATATAGTTTTATTAACAATTATATCAAAAAAAGTAGATGAAACTTCCATACTCTCTTTTCAATTTCTTACCGTGGCGATTATAACCACTTTTATGAGTATTGGCTCTGGATTGCAATACAATTACTTTTCATTTGCCGTTGCTGCATATACAGCAATCTTTGCTACGGTCATAGCAACATTGCTTCAGGCGAGATATCAAAAAATAGTAAGCAGTAATACCGCTGCTCTAATCTTTGTTGGTGAACCTATATTTTCAGCCTTTTTTTCTTTTTTGATTCTTAAAGAACAGCTTTCCTCCAGGCAGTTTTTTGGAGCTGCTATTCTTATAGGAGCTCTTGTATTTGCCTCATTCAGAAAAAAACAACAGCAGCCGCTTTAAACAGATGGCTGCTGTATCTTCATCATGCTAGCTTTCATGAATACTGCGGTTGCCTGAACACATACCTTTCCGGATTCATCAGTAATAGAGGCTTCGAGTTCGTAAACGGTTTTTTTGATATTAGTAACCGTTGCCTTGGCAAAATACTTTCTGTTGGTCAGCACCGGATTCTTGTATCTGAGATCCATCTTAACCGTAACCGGGGTTACTTCGAGAGAGATGACGGCCCAGGCCATAGTATCGTCAAGAATAGTAGAAAGTATTCCCCCGTGAACCATGCCCCTCCATCCACTGTAGCTTTCATCGAGTAAAAATTCCGTCTCAGCACTTCCGTTATTATATGTAGTGTCAAGCTTTAAACCAATTTGGTTGTCTTTTCCGCTGGAAAAGCTCATGGGATTTGCCTGAAGCTGCAATTTTATCAGCACTCCTTTAGAGTTATATATAAGAGATATTAATTAAGTTCAAAAACACAGCTGTTTACAGAAAGGATAGTATTTTTAATGCTTACCCCAAGATCCTTACAGCCAAGAAAAAAATGTGCCAAAACTATACCTAAATCAATGCTGTACGTATCTGCATTTCCTGCTTTTGGAACGGTTATCTTTATTTTTTCCTCCGAGAGAAGATCAAAAGACCACGGCTGTCTGTTAATGGCTGATGGAGCCATTCTGCAGCAGTTAAGCAGAAAAGTATTTTCGTTGTTTAGAAAAGCCGAACCATTCATTATAAGATCTTTAAGCTCCTTCTTTACTCCGTTGTGAGTAAATGTTTTTATAAGTAAGCTTTTTTTATTGCTTTTTTCTTTTCCGAACTCTATAAAGCATGGAGCGCCAAAAGAGTTTGAATAACCTTTCCAGCATGTTCCAAAATTCAAGGCTGTAAGCCCGATTACTGCCTGTTCACCTTGAAACCCATACTCTATAAAGCTTATACCGTTTTTTTCTTTTACCGGAGCAAACAACTGATAAGAAGCTGCCTGCTCTATTTTTTCAATACGCCAGTCAAGTCTCTGACATGAAAGACTCTCTGTACTTTTCAGGATCTTCTTTATTTCATCAGTGTGTTCCTGTGAAAGTAAAAAGTTGTCAAAAGATCTTGTAGAATGGCGTAAATTAATAATTTCAGAGTATGCCATATCATGCTCCTTTCAATACGATAATTTTTTCTCATCTCTAAGAAATTATATCACTTTTTCCTGAAGTTTTATGATACTCCTTTACAGATAACGACTGCATCGCTTTTCAGTTTCTCTTTTAACTGAGTAGTCTGATAATTTTAATAGAAAATCACTTGTACAATTCAAAAAAAGAATTATTTTATGTTTAGATGGGTTTATTATATGTTATTTGTTGT
>JAKJGQ010000002.1 GCA_022704305.1 Thermotogae bacterium
AGACCTTTGTTTTTCAAAAATCCGAGAATATTGCAACTGTAGTGTCCCGTGGCTTCAAGCCCTACTTTTACTTTGTCCGGACATTTCTCAGTAGTCTTGATTTTGAAAAGCAAATCCTCAAATCCATCGATATTGTTCTGTATGGTGAACACATCAAACACAACTTTGCCGTTGGAATTTAAAATGATACAGTCGTGCTTGTCCTTGGCAACGTCGATTCCAACATAAATCATATGATACCTCCAAAGAGTTTATTTGATACTGTATGGATCCACAGGGCTCTTTACGTCTTGTAACCTCGTTCTAAATAAACCGTCGCGCGGTATCTAACTAATTAACAAACTCGTAAAGGTCTGTGGTCGGAGCCTCCTTGAAACCGTCTAAGCGGTAGGTGAAATGACCGATCCACAGTATCCATTACAGTATAGCAGATTTCTCAAAGTTCTTGGAGAGGAACTTTAATAACTACTACTTTTTATTATACGAGGTGAAAATATTGAAAATGTATGAAAAGTATCTTGATTGTTCTGAAGACGTCGCAGCTGCATTAAAAAATCATCTTCCGATAGTTGCACTTGAATCTACTATAATATCACATGGTATGCCGTTTCCGCATAATATTGATACAGCAAAACAGGTGGAAAAAACAATAATTGATAGCGGAGCTGTACCTGCTACTATTGCAGTAATTGACGGTAGAGTAAAAATTGGTCTTTCTGATGATGATATGAAATTTCTTGCTACATCAAAAGACATTATAAAAGCCAGCAGATTAGATCTTCCAGTTGCAGCAGCAACAAGGATGAACGCTTCAACAACTGTTGCGGCAACAATGATATGTGCGCATATGGCTGGCATAAATGTTTTTGTAACAGGTGGAATCGGTGGCGTACACAGAGGTGCTCAACAGACTTTTGACATTTCGGCTGATCTGCAAGAGCTTGCTCATACAAATGTTGCTGTTGTTTGTGCAGGAGCAAAAGCTATTCTTGATCTTAGATTGACAATGGAGTATCTGGAAACTTTTGGTGTACCTGTCTTAGGTTGGAAAACCGATGAGCTTGCTGCTTTTTATTCGAGTAAAAGCGGAATAAAGGTGAATTATAGGGTTGATGATGAAGTTACTGCGGCAAAAATAATAAAAGCTAAATGGGAAATGGGAATAGATGGCGGAGTTATCATTGCTAATCCGATTCCACAAGAGTATTCAATGGATCCAAGGGAGATAAACGATGCAATTGACAGGGCTCTTGAGGAAGCTGAACGAAATAAGATTTTTGGTAAAAAGCTTACTCCTTTTTTATTGGAAAAAATTAAAGAACTTACATCTGGTGAAAGTCTTGAGTCTAATATCGCATTAATAAAAAATAACGCCTATGTAGGCGCATTAATTGCCAGAGAACTGAATAAAAATTAAATAAAACAGGGGGGACATAGGATGAAAATAGGAATTATAGGTATAGGAACTATTGGAGGGATATTTTTAGAGAAGTGCCTAGCTACATCTTTTATAGAAAAAATAAATATATACGATAAAGAAAATGACAAGATTCAGCATTATAAAAATAATAGAATCAAGGTCTGCAAGTTTCCTTGCGAGGTTGTTGAAGAATCAGAAAATATTATACTTGCTGTAAGGCCTCAGGATTCAATGGAACTTTTTTCTGAAATATCCAAAAGTGATCTTTCTGGAAAGGTTATAATCAGCACTATGTCAGGAGTATCAATTCAGGTACTCAGAAATAGTCTGGGATGTTCCAATATTCTGAGGATTATGCCCAACGTTGCATGTTCTGTCGGAAATGGAGTCATAGCAGCGGACTTTTCTGAATCTTTTGATGAAAACAGTAAGCCGGAACTGATTCAGCTTATATCAAAATTGGGAAAGATCTTCATCATGGATGAAAGGTACTTTCCTGCACTTACCTCTATAAGCGGTAGTGGTCCAGCTTTTATTTTTGTCATAATAGAGTCGTTTATAGATGCCGGTATAAAGATGGGGCTTTCTTATGACCTTGCATACTCTATTGTCATGGAGGTATTTGATGGATCGGTAGAAATGATGCGTCAGAGTAAAAAGCATCCTGCCGAATTAAAAAACAAAGCCACTTCACCTGCAGGTACAACCATAGAAGGTATATATACTCTTGAAAATGAAGGGCTGCGGGGGACTATTATGAAAACTCTTATAGAGTGTTATAATAAAGCCAAACAGTTTGACAGTTCATTAAAAGGAGGGATAAAACTTGAGGAATGATCTGCAAGAAAGGTTTTTCAGATTACTCGAAACCGAGAGCAAAGACGATCTTATTTCTTTTATTTCAGAGCTCTTACAGCAGGAAAAGATGAAAGTATTTGATATCTACGATGAGCTTTTGATTCCTTCACTCAATGAGTGGTTTTGCCAGGAAAAGGAGCAACGTCTATGCGTTTGGCGTGAACATGTGAGAAGCAGTATTATAAGAGCAATTATAGAGATATCATATATCTATCTTTTAAAAGAAAGAAAAGAACTTTTGGAAAAAGGTGAGTTAGTGCTTTTAAATAAAAGAGTGAGTATAGTATGCCCTTCTGAAGAGTATCATGAAATAGGTGCCAGAATTGTTGCAGATTATTTTTATATGAACGGCTATGATGTGCTTTTTGTCGGAGGAAATACTCCGAAAAATGAGTATGTTGATGCTATTGATATTATTAAGCCTGATTATATTGCCATAAGCGTTACTAACCCATATAATATTATTATTACTCAGAAGACGATAGAACATATAAGAAACGAAGCTAAGGCTAAGAACATAAAACAGCCGGTAATTATTGTAGGAGGAAAGGCTTTTTATAATAAAGAGCATATTGCTATGCAGATCGGCGCAGATAAAGTACTCCACTCGTATGAAGATATAAAGGCATTGGCGGAGGTGGATAGAAAATGAATCTGTCCTTGAAGCTTGCTATAAGATTTCTAAAATCCAATAAAGGTCAAACAGTGCTTATAATAGCTGGAATTGCAGTGGCTGTAGCCATACAGTTGTTCATAGGACTTCTTATAAAAGGCCTTCAGATAAGTCTTGTTCAAAAGACAACAGGCAATACTCCCCAGATAACTATAACTTCTACTACTGACGATAAACTTATAAAGCAATGGGAAGAGTTAAGCGGAGAAATTCAATCCTATGCAAGCGAGTATGGTTTGAAAACTGTCACACAGACTCTTACATTTCCCGTGGTAATAACTTTTTCCGGTAAAAGCTCTAATCTTCTCATAAGGGGATTTAATTTTGAAAGTTCAAAGCCATTATACGATATCAGTAATAAATTAATAGTCGGTAATCTTCCGACTCATGACAATGAAGTTTTAATCGGAGATGAGCTTGCAAAAGATCTAGGAATAAAGATTGGAGATAAACTTAATCTTTTTGTTTTTAGGCTCTTTAAGACCAAAGAGCTTTATGTTAGCGGTATATTTGATTTTGGAGTCTCTTCGATAAATAAAAACTGGATTGTTACTACACTTGAAAATGCACAGACGATAAATAATTCTCAGGAGTACGTTTCGGCTATAGAGATTACTGTTGATAAACTTTTTGAAGCCGATAAAATCTCAGCTTCTCTAAGAGAAAAGATTCAAAGACAGGATATCCTTTTTGAAGATTGGAAGAGTTCAAACGAACAACTTCTCAGCGGGCTTAATGGTCAAAGTATATCCAGTATAATAATCCAGGTTTTTGTGATAATTTCTGTATGTCTTGGAATTGCAAGCGTACTTATAATAACAGTACTTCAGAAGTCAAAGGAAGTAGGAATACTTAAAGCTATGGGATTAAAAGATTCCCAGGCAAGTCTTGTATTTCTGTCCGAAGGTTTTTTACTTGGAATGATGGGGGCAGTTGCAGGTATAGTATTAGGAGTTATACTGTTATTCTTTTTTACTACCTTTGCTGTAAACAGTGATGGTTCGCCAGTTGTTCCTATTATTTTTGATTATACTTTTATAGTAATATCTGGGATAATAGCCGTGGCAGCATCAACAATATCAGCTATCCTTCCGGCAAAAAAATCTTCAAAACTTTCTCCGGTTGAGGTGATAAGAAATGGCTGAAGTCATAAAGATGGAAAATATTAACAAGTACTATGGCGATTATATCAAAACACAAGTACTATATAATATAAACCTGCAAGTTGAGGAATCATCATTTAACTCAATTATAGGGGCTTCAGGAAGCGGAAAATCTACGTTGCTTAATATTCTTGGTACTCTTGACAGGCCGTCTGACGGAAAGGTTTTTATTGACGGGAATGAAGTATCAAGTTTAAATAATTCGCAATTGGCCATGATACGCAATAAATACATAGGATTTGTTTTTCAGTTTCATTATCTTTTAAGCGAGTTTACAGCGTTGGAAAATGTTCTTCTTCCATACCAGATTGGCAGAAAAACAGTACCTGATGAGATTAAAAAACGTGCTGAAGAACTTTTGGACATAGTTGGTTTAACAAAGGTAAAGAATAATCTTGGATCAAAAATGTCCGGAGGTCAGCAGCAGCGTACTGCAATTGCCAGAGCACTTATAAATAATCCGAAGGTAATTCTTGCCGATGAACCTACAGGCAATCTTGACTCTGAAAGTACCGAAAATGTATACACACTTTTTCGCGATATAAATAAGAAGTTCGGCACAACCTTTATTATTGTTACACATGACCGTAAGATTGCAGAAAAAACAGATAGAATAATTGAAGTACGTGATGGTAAAATATTTTTGGATTATACCAAATAAGGCTAAGGAGATTGTAGATGATTTATATAAAAAACGATAGTTTTGATCCCAAATTTAATCTGGCACTAGAAGAGTATGTTCTGAAGAACTTTCATAACGATACATACTTTCTTTTGTGGCAGGATAATCCTACAGTAGTAGTAGGAAGAAATCAGAATACAATAGAAGAAGTTAATTTGGATTATGCAAATCAGAACAGTATTAATATAGTCAGAAGGCTCTCAGGAGGGGGTGCGGTATACCATGATCATGGAAATCTGAACTTCACTTTTATTGTCAAAGATGACTCCCATAAAGATAAAGATTTTAAGACCTTTACTATTCCAGTAATAATGGCTCTGGAGAAGCTTGGAGTAAAGGCTGATTTTACGGGAAGGAACGATATTACAATTAATGGAATGAAGTTTTCTGGTAATGCTCAGTATCATTACAAAGGTTATGTATTGCATCATGGAACTATATTGTATAATTCAGATTTGAATATAGTTGCAAATGTGTTAAATGTAAAAAAGGAAAAAATTGAATCAAAAGGTATAAAATCAATAAAATCCAGAGTTACAAATGTATATGAACATTTACAAAACAAAATAGATATAGCCACATTCAAAGAATTTTTAAAAAATTATATATTTGAATATTCTAACTTACATTATAAACAACATATTCTAACTTCTACAGATATAAATAACATTAATGAGATTATGAAAAGCAGATACGATACTTGGGAATGGACTTATGGAAGTTCACCCGCATTTACAGTAAGAAATACTGTAAAACTTCCATGTGGCCTTTTTGACCTGCGCATAAATGTTCTAAACGGTACAATAGATAACTTCAGACTTTACGGTGACTATTTCGGTATAGAAGATATTTCAGAGCTGGAAGAAGCTTTTAAGGGAAGACGATACGATATATATGAGATAGAAGATGTAGTTAAATCTTTAGACCTTAGCTCTTATGTAAGTGGCATAACTGTAGATGAATTTATCGATATTATAATAAACAAGCAGCCTTTATAAGGCTGCTTGTTTATTTGTGTGCTATTACCTCAATTTCTATATCTGCGTTTTTAGGAAGAGCACCGACCTGAAAAGCTGATCTTGCAGGAGGATTTGTCTTAAAAAATTGTGCATAGACATCATTCATCTCGGAAAACTTTGATATATCTTTTAGAAATACTGTGACTTTGAGTACATTTTCTAAGGATGAACCGCTTTCCTCTAAAATATTTTTAATATTAGAGAGAATAGTTTCAGTTGCCTTTTTTATATCCCCGGATATAAGCTGACCTGTTTTGATATCGACCGGAAGTTGCCCTGAAACAAATAAAAGGTTTTCAAAGCCATTAGCTACTGAGTACGGGCCTATAGGACTTGGAGCGCATGCTGGATTAATAACTGTCTTTTTCATGAAACACCTCCACATTATTTATATACTTTAATTGTACTATATTGGGTTTAAAATATCAAACCGCATATAGGGATTCTTGCAAACTTATCTGAGTAATTTATCAGACATGAAAAAAACAATGTGTATTTTAACGATTTACATGTCGGAAAACTTAGGTTTTCCGACAATAATTATATAATAATAGAGTGGAATGCTCCGCTCTATTATTATTCAATCTGTCATTATCCAATTTTTATTTCTTTATACGCTAACATATCCAAGTCATCACCGTGCGAGATGAAGATTGCCGTGTTCTTACTATCCTCCAAAATGTTTTTTAGTATATTTCTAGAATCTTTATCCAAATTACTTGTTGGCTCATCAAAAATATAAAGGTCTGATTTTTTTAGCAAACCTCTTATTATTGAAAGCTTTTGTTTTTCTCCTCCGGATAGATTACTTCCTCCCGGTTCAATTTTATACTCAAGCGGTTTATTAAAACCTAGCTGCTTAAATAGTTTTATAATCTCATCGGAATTTATCTCATTATTTACTGATAAAATATTTTCTTGTACTGTACCCTGAAAAAAATATGGATCTTGTTCAATATACGCTATATGAGTCCTTATGGAATCTATGTTGAAGTCTTTATATGTACTTTCGTTCAATTTAAGCTCTCCTTCATATTCGCAGTAAAGACCTGAAAGTAATTTTACAAGAGTAGACTTACCGGATCCGTTTTTCCCTGATATTCTTACCTTTTCTCCTTTAAACACTTTAAAATTGAGTTTCTCAAAGATCGGCTTGTTAGGTTCATAGCTAAAAGAAAGATTTTTTACTTCAAGTAAACAGATCTGTTCATCTAAAAATTTACCATCTGTTTTTTCGCTGTCTGTGTAGAATGTAATTATTCTTCGTGAATACTCCTTGTACATTTTGCGTGCCTTAATAAAGCTTTGGATATCCTCAATTATTTTCTGCAGTGGAATAAGATATATTACGTAACTTGCTATCTGTCCGGCATTTATTTTTCCTTTTGAAAGCATGTAAACTCCAAATATTACTATAACTACCTGAGATAGATAAGCAGATACTTTATTGAAAAAACTTATTTTTGATTTTAAGTAGATATCTTTCTTTGCCGTTTGAATAAAAAAATCTTTAAATAGCTTTTCTATTTTTGAAATATATGCATTTTGTATTCCGTTAGTTTTAAGATAGACAAAGTTGCTGGCTATATCAGATTCATAAGAAGCTGCTTTTGACTTATAATCACTTTTCTGAACCATATACTTTGATTCCATGCTCCTTGTAAAGTATGTGACAACAACCGGAAGCAATGAAGCGAGTATCGCAACTATACCATAAACTATATTTTCAAAGATAAACCAAGATATAAATATCGATGAAAAAATTATTATAAAAGGCTTGGTAATTAAATCAAGAAGAACTTCCTTGTAATTCAAAAGATCCTCTTCCCATCTAAAGGTAAGTTCAGCCCCTATCTTTTTTGCTTTTAGATAATCCTTGTCTAAAAAAATTCTGACTACCTGGCCGTGATGCTTGAGAGACTGCTCAAAATGTTTGATTATTCTTACTATTGAAAGTAAAGGTTCCATAAATATATTCAGAAGAATAAGAATTACTAAAATTATAAGATCTTCCTGTATTAAAGTATAGTTTAGTTTAAGAATATTGTCTGCAAACTCTCCGAGAGTTTTGGCTGTAAGTGTTCTAAAAGCAATAACAGCACATTCATAGATGACAAACAAAGAAAAACTTGACCACATTGCTTTGAGGCAGTGTTTATAGGCTGCTTTTTTAGCCTGAGTATTTTCCATCTTAATTCACCTCTCCAAGCTTAATAAGCTTATATGAATTAATATCATAAACGGTATCGCATAGACTTGTTATACGTTCATCATGAGAAATCAAAATAATAGTTTTTTTAATGCTTTTCAAAAGATTAGCCAAATGTACAATACTTTCCTTATCGAGTCCGTTGGTAGGTTCATCAAGGATGAGTACAGAGGCATGTCTGATAAGACCGGCTAAAAGATATATTTTTTTCCTTTCACCACCGGAAATATTGGAAAAGTTTTCTGCCTCAAGTACTTTTTCATTTATTTCAAAACGTTGCAAAATAACGTCTTCATCTTCTCGGATGCATTCACAGGCTTGTGCAATCATATTAAGAAGCTCTCCCGGAGGTATATTAAAGACAGGATCAGACTGTGCAATATATGTCACATGCTCATAGATTATTTCTTTAGGGACTGATCTTATATCTATACCATTAAACTTTACTGACCCAGTATAGTTCGTTTCCATTCCAAGCAGTATTTTTAATAAGGTAGATTTTCCCGTGCCATTCTTCCCGTTAATTCCTATAATCTTATTTTTGCAGATACTCATCTCTGCATTCCTAAAAACAACATTTTTCCCATAAGAAAATGAAAGGTCTTCTACCTCAAATATATCTGCATTTTCCTTGAGAGAAACGGTTTTTTCAATGCTCCCAGACGAGAGAACAGATACTCTTTCTCTGGCCTGCCTGAAAAGAAATATCTCAGAAAAGGCTTTGTATATACTGCCAGTACTCTGAAAAAAATTATTACTCAGAACAACTGTAATAACGGCTTGTTCAATTGAAATATATTTTTGCAATGTGAAAATACCTATTATAGCGTAGCTTCCATATGTAAGCAAAGCATTTATAGAGTTATTTAGAGCTTCTTTTTGTCCAACCTTAATAAAATTTTTGCTGTATACCTCTACATTTTTTTGGTTAATAGAATTAAACTTATTTGCATACCAATTTTTTAAACCATTGACTTTTATACTGGCCAAGCCATTTTGTCCGGAGATGACAAAATTCATCCATTCTTCTCCGACCTCTGCAGCCTTTGTATATGACTGCTGTAAAAACTTTTTTATGATATACGGTGGAATAAGTTGCGCAAATGAAATTCCAAGAAAAATTAAAGCCAGAAATTTATTGAATGAAGTTATAAAGAAAAAATATACAGCTCCCGAAACTATACCGGTTGAAATTGCTGGAAGTGTATCTGCGATAAAGCTCATGACTTTCTCCAGATCCTTTGAAAGTCTTTCTCGTATTTTACCTGGATCCATTTTTAGTAATTCTACAAGCTCTTGCTTAAACAAGAGCTTGTAGACCAAGATCCGAAAACCATTTTTATCCTTGAGTTCTTTTTGATTTTTAAAAATATCAAAAAAATAAAAAAATAGCTGAAATCCAATAATAAGTAGTATAAATGCAACTGACCTATTTGCAAGGCTTTTTATATCTTGTTTAACCGCACTTCCAATAAGCTTAGAAGAAAGATTGGCGCATGCAAGTGTAAAAATAAGTATTAAGAAGCCTTCAAAAGTTTTTAATACAGAACATACAAAAAGTTTTTCGTATGGCAGTTTGAATTTAGACATTTTTTGTCCCCCCAGAATTTTTATTTCCTGTAAAAAGCTTATGAAAGTTAAAAAAATATTTTTTAATAGTTTATAAATTAATACTACTATTTTAATTTCTTTTTTGCAAACTGTTGATAGTGTTGTTTATTATATCCATATATAATGTTTTTGAGATATAATCTAATTAAATAGGATATATAGGGGGGAGATTATGAAAAAATACAATTTTGAGGATATTCATGAAAGAAGAGGAACCCATAGCATAAAGTATGATTTTCTTAAAACTTTTTATACTAAAGAAGATCTTTTATCCATGTGGGTTGCAGATATGGATTTCCAAACCGCTGACGAGATAATTGATACAGTTGTAAATGTTGCCAAAACTGGTATATATGGCTACTGCGGTATTGATGATGACTTTTATAACTCCATAATTCATTGGTTTTCAGAAAGACGTAACCTTGTGCTCGATAAAGAATGGATAATGTTTGTTCCTGGTATTGTTCCAGCTATTAGTATTTCACTTCTTGGCTTAACCGTACCTGGTGACAAGATCATTTTGCAGCCTCCAGTTTACTATCCTTTTTACTCATGCATTGAGAATAACGGAAGAAGAGTAGTTTTTAATAATCTCATCAATGAAAATGGATACTATAAAATGGACTTTGAAGCTCTTGAAAGATCTATTGACGTTAATACCAGAGTTTTGATCTTATGTAATCCACATAATCCGGTTGGAAGAGTCTGGACAGAAAACGAACTGTCTATGCTTGGTGAGATCTGTAAAAAGAATGATCTTATAATATTTTCTGATGAGATTCACTCTGACTTGATCTATGAAAAAGATAAGTTTAAGTCTATTTTTAGTCTTAACGAAGATCTTCGTGAGCGAACAGTAACTTTTTTTGCTCCAAGCAAAACATTTAACCTTGCTGGCCTTTCAACTTCATTTATGGTTGTTCCTAACCGTTCTTTGAGAGGCAAGATGCAGTCCATCATGAACTCTCTTGCTCTTAACAATATAAATATGTTTGGATTAAATGCTCTTATTGCCGCCTACTCCCACGGAGGGGAATGGCTTGATCAGCTTTTAAACTATCTTAAGGGAAATATTGACTATGTACTTGATTTTTTTGAAAAAAAACTTCCTCAAGTAAAAATATTTAAACCTGAAGGAACTTATCTGTTATGGATGGACTTCAGATTTTTGGGAATGAATGATGAGGAATTATCAAAGTTCTTTATTGAAAAAGCTGGAGTTGCTTTGGATGATGGGTATATTTTTGGAAAACCTGGAAGTGGATTTCAAAGAATGAATATTGCATGTAGCAGAAAAATTATCTGTAAGGCATGCGATCAGATATATGAAGCGATAAAATTATTAGAAAACTGTTAAAACATGATGTTTACAGATGTAAACTTATTTATGATATACTTATAGGAGTGCGTTATTTTATGGGGGTAGATAGGGTTGCTTTTTTTAGAAGAGAAGATAAAATCTGCATATAACAATCTTTATGAATTTATCCGGAACAGTAATTTAATCGATTTTAAAACGGATAGCACATCCTATCTAGAGTTTTTTACAGATAACATAAAATTTTCTTCAAATGGTTTTAAATCACGGAAAGAGTTTGAAATCAACTTTGAAAAAACTCCAGCGGATAACATTCAACTGTTTTTCAAGGATGAAAAGACTTTTTATATCCGTTCTGACGAAAAAGACAAAAAATTAGTATTGGAGCATATTTTATCTGATAATGCTTTTTCAAAGAAAAGCACAGGAATTAGCATCCTATATCTATCGTATGGTACATTAAAATGGAAAAATCATGTTTTTTCTCAAAAACATTTGTTTTCACCAGTATTTCTTATGCCTATTTCAGTTTTAAGAAAAAATGAAAATCAGTATCTTCTTAAAATTCATAGTGAGCAATTTATTTTTAATCCTTTTCTTAAGGATTCGCTTGTCGATATGTTAGACTGTTCTTTACTTGATAATCATGCTGAAAGTTTTTTCAAGGATATGCCCGAAAAAATACCGATTGACTGGGAAATAAACCAACGTTTATTTTTATCTCTTTTCAACATTGAAAGATACATGAACTTCAAAGAGCTTGAAAACAGAAAAGAACGACTTCTGTCTTTATCTATCGTAAAGACACTTTATTCGTCAGATGAAAAATCATATACGACTGTAGAAAAAGAAAAAATCTACAGACCTATGAAAATTTTACCTGTAAGCATACTTGACAAATCACAGCAAAATGCAGTAAAGCTTTATAAAAAAAACAATGATAATTATGCTGTTTTTTCTTCATCATTTTCAGAAAAAAATGAAGTGACAGTTAATATAATACTTCAGGCATTGGCAGAGCAAAAAAATGTTTTGTACGTTTATTCTCAGGAGCAGTCTGCTTCTCAACTCAAAAAAGCATTAAAGGAACGATATTTAGATAATATCTATATATCTCCCGAGCAAACCAGCGGTAAAAATACCGATACTTTAAAAAAGATACTTACCTCTTTGGACAGCTTGGATATATCTACTCGCAAATCTGATACTTCGACTGCAGAAGACGATCTGATTTCTCAGTATGAGAAATCAGAAAATATTCTTTCAGAATACTACATTACTCTGAATACATTTCTGGGTAAGACAGGTCTTAAAGTTTCGGAAGTTTTTGAAAGATACTTAGTTTTTACTTTCAAACGTAATCCGACGTACCGTATTCCAAACGTTAAGAGTATGTCCATTGAAAGTTTCAGTGAAAATCAAAGCATTTTAAATGAATTTTCCTTATATAGCGATATATATAAAATATACAATGATCATCCGTTAAGAGAACTTTGCCTTGAACATTTTGAGGATGTTTCATCAGTTGATTCCTTGAAGCCTTTGTTTACAGAGTACTTAAAATACCTTAATTTCATTGATTCATACATAAAAAAACTGATACCCGAAAGTAAGAATACAATAGATTCTTCTTATATTGATAGTTTCATTGAAATTCTAAGGTTATTAAAAGAACTGGAATTAATAGATCTTACTATAAAGACACTTTTTACCAAAAGCCGTGAAACGCTTCTTACTTTCTGCGAAAAACTTAAATTTTTCTGCGACTCTTATGAACTTGCAAGAAAAAGATTCACAGAAGAAATTTTTTTCAGTATCCCTGAAACTGAGCTTATGCTTGAACATTATATTGCCAACAAAGATAAGCAGTTTAGAAATTTTTTACCACAATTTTCTATAGCCAAGAAGTATTTTATTAAAAATCTTAGAGCTCCATCTGATAAACCAAATATTGATGTTTTTATAAGCGATCTGCACAGAACTTTTTCTGAAAGACAGGAGCTGCTTGCAGATTCAGATTTTACAAATATTGTAGGAGCATACCTAAAAAATTCCCGTCCTAATATTGCTGTTCTTAAAAAAATTGTGGATGACCTGCGAAGCATTCTCATTCTTATAGATACATCTAAAATACCTTTTTATATTGTACAGAACTATGAGCAGGTTACTGATTCAGAGATAAATTATCTCAAGACAGATTTTTCTGCTTTTAAAAAGATTATTCCTTCAGTACATTGCCCGGACTCTCTTATAAGCCAAAAGATAGAACTAACTGAAAAAATAGTTAACAATTCTTTTATGATAGTACAATGGTTCGAATTTACAAAATGGCTGGAAAAACTTACCGGAAAAGAACTAAATGCTTTTCTGGATTATTTTTGTTCAGAAAATTTTGATATTTCGGTTATATCAGAGGTATATGAAGAAACCTTCCTTTTGTCATGCATCGAGAATATATTCATTAATTTTCCGGTACTACGAAACTGTGACCCAAAATACTTTTCTGATATCTCTAAAAAATATAGAGTATACTCTGAACAGTACGTGGAAAAAAATCTTTATGATTTCACTGGAAAATATAAAAATAAGAGTATAGAACCTGAAAAAATACTTGAACTGAGAAAACTGCTTTTCTCCAATATCCAAGACATCAGCTCAGCTGATCTTAAAAAAATTATTAATGATAATTTTAATATTATAAAAGAGATAGTACCTCTTGTCATTCTTCCTATTCTTTCTGTACCGGATTATTTTTTCATGGCTGAAGAAATTTTTGACCTGATAATAATAGATGATGCTTCAACCATCTATTCGGAGGATGTTTTGCCCTTGTTTCTAAAAGGTAAGAGGTTTATACTTGCTGGCGATATTGGTGCTTCTTCACCTTCCAAAGCATCATTTTCTGTAGATAATTTTTTCAACATACGTTCCTTTGAAACAGATATAAAAAATAATTTTAGCAAAAATATACTCGAACTTGCTCTTGAATCGGATATGCCTGCTGTAAAGCTTACACGAAGTTATAATCGTCTTTACAACAGACTTACCACACTGATGGCAGACAATCTTTATAATCGTGAAATTGTTTTCTATCCAGATATACCCAAAACTACCGAAGGACTGTACCTTAGTTTGGTGGAAAAAAACGATCCACATATTGAAGATAAAAATTTCAATGAAGCCATGCAAGTAATCAATCTTATAAATGAGTACAGAAAGAGGTTCCCGAAATATACTATAGGAGTAGTTACACTTAATTCCCAGCAGAAAGATCTTATTTATTCTGTTCTAAAAGACATAGATGCCAGTGAACCTATTGCAAAAAGTATTTTAGGGCTCATAAAAGATGATATTGTTTCAATTGAAGATCATTCGGTTTTGCTCAACGAAAAAAAAGATATCATTATTTTTTCTACCGTGGTATCTTCCTCAACACTTTTTTCCAATATAGAAAAGCTTTCTGCATATGATCTGCTCGAAGAGAAAAAACGTTTTAATACAATTGTTTCTTGTGCGACACATTTGTTACATCTTGTGACTTCGATAGATAGCCAGAGCTTTGAAAAATTAAAGACTTTTCCTCAGTGTGTATTTTTTTATAATTTCTTTTCAGCCTTTTTTACAAGAGAAAGCTCGCTAGACTTTTCAGAGTCTTCACAACGCAAAGAAAACCTTTTTCTTGATTTTTTATGTATAAAGCTTTCAAACGAAGGTCATCAGTGTTTTATACGTAATGACTCATCTGAAAAGTTTATTCAGTTTAAAAACTCTGAATCAATAATTATTGAGTATGATTTTGAAATTGCAAGAACATGCTTGAATGGAAATGAACGTGAATGCCTTAGAAACAGTTATTTTGAACAAAACAACATAAAACCTTACCGTATATGGCTTATAGACTGGGTAAAAGATTTCGCAAAGCAGTATAAGGAACTCATAAAGTTTATTGAAACAGCAGAAACTCATACCTTTGTTTCGACTAACAGAAAAAAACGTCAATCTTTCGCTGCTATCGATAAAGAAGATATATGTTCTTCTATTCAAAGCATACTTGAACTTTCTTCTCTTTCAGAAAAAGAGATAAAACGTGAAGTAATAAAAAAATTTGGATTTTCAAGATTAACAAAAGAAATGTCAAGCCTCATAGAAACTTATATTCAGGAACTTCTTCAGAAGGAAATAATTTGTTTCAGTAAGGAGGATAACAGTTATTCAATCAACATTACAGATAAGTCTCAGAGCTTACAAGAAAGCTGACGTTATTAACTTTAATGAGGTCATGAATGATGAAAGTATACTCATAAATCTTTTTACGCAAATTACTTTTCCTACAAATGCTGAGAAAGAAGAAGCATGGATTGACTCTTTTTCACCTGATTCTTTGTGTGAATATATTCTGGCTGTTCAGAAAAATGATACTGGTAAGTTTATAGGTGGTATAGAAATAAATAACTTGGATCTGAAAAACAGAAACTGTACGATAGCTGTCTATATGCATCCAGATTATCTTGGAAAGGGAGTTGGTACACAAGCCATCAATATTCTTTTAGACTTTCTTTTTCAAAGATTTTCTCTTAACAAGATAAAGCTTAATGTTTTTGATTATAATGAAAGAGCTATAAAAAGCTATAAAAAAGTTGGTTTTGTTGAAGAAGGCGTATTAAGACAGGAACTGTTTACTTTGAATAAGTATCACGATATTGTTATGATGTCCATTTTGAAACAGGAGTGGAACCGACATGACGCAAAGAACTAACAAAACCACTGAAAATAAGTTTAGAAAATTGACTGAACTTTCCAAAACAGAGCTTCTTAAAACAGGAATACGTAAGTTTAACTTTGAAAAAGTAATAAGTTCTTGCGGATTAAGCAAAGCAACAGTATATAAAAAGTTCAAAAACAAAAAAGAATTTATCAGACATGTCATTAAGCAGTTGTTCATTGATCTTACGGGACCGTTTGAAGATTATATTTCCGATCTGAACTCACTTGACTCGATAATAGATAAAATTTTGAATGCAGCAGCAAATCTTGATAAAATAATGATAAAGTATCACTTTGCTGACGTTTTAAATTCTGAAGAAATTACCTCTCTGATAAATGATCTTTACTATGACACCTTTGGAAAGGTAATTCTGAAAAAAATTTCCCAGCTGCAGCAAATTCATGAAATAAGAAGCGATATAGATGGAGATATAATTCTTGAGTTCGTTACTTCCGTTACAAAAGGTTTAAGTAAGTTGATGTTCGTAAAAAGCTTTGAAATGACAGGTCTTAGTTACAGAAAATTGCTGATAAGCGCTTTAAAGGATGGTTCAAATGATTGACTATATTGTTTTATGTGCAGTAGGGATAGAAAAAGTACTATGCAACGAAATAAAGCATCTTGGCTATAAAATAGAAAGAACTCTTCCCGGAAAAATTTACGTAAAGGCTGATGAGGCTTTTATCTATACAGCCAATATCAATCTGAGAACTGCAGAAAGAATTATGATGGTCTTAAAAACTTTTCAAGCCATAACTTTTGACAGTCTTTATGAAAATATAAAGAGCATCAGATGGTCTGACTACATACCTAAAAATACAAATGTCGAAATTACCAAATTAAGTTCTGTAAAATCACAGTTGTATGCATTGAGTTCTATACAGTCTGTTTCACATAAGGCTGTTTATGACAGTTTAAAGCTTTCGTACAATCAAACAGAGCACTTATCCAAAGATACACAGGCTGTAGAGATAAGACTTTATCTTAATAACGATATCGCAGAGGTATGTCTGGATCTTTCCGGTGAGCCTCTTCACAAAAGAGGCTACAGAAAACTTGTAAGTCAGGCTCCTCTTAAAGAGACTATAGCTAGCGCAATGCTGCTTACGAGCGGATGGAAGAGAAAGTTTCCGTTATATGATCCTTTCTGTGGTTCAGGAACCATACCAATAGAGGCTGCTCTGTATGCTATGAATATAGCACCTGGTCTGTACAGAAGTTTTTCTGTGCAAAATCTTAAATTTTACAGTCAGGATCAATTTATAAAAGCAAAGCAGCTTGCTGTTTCTAAAATACGAGAGTATGACGCTTCTGAGTTTTCAATATGTGCAAGTGACAAGGACAAGGAAATTATTAGCTGTGCAATAAAAAATGCAGATAATTTTAAACTTGCTCAGTATATCACCTTTATGACTGAGAGTATGGAAAAACTTATTGATCGTTCAGGTATTGGATATGTGGTTACTAACCCGCCATATGGAAAAAGAATACGCGACGAAAAGTATGCTGCAAAAGTATATGAACAGATGCGTTATCTGAAAAAAGTCTTTAAGTCTTGGACGTACGTTATAATTACCGACAGTGATGATTTTGAAAGCTACTTTGATATGAAAGCATCTAAAAAGCTTACTATTCATAACGGTAGTATTGTGAATACAGTTTATACTTTTGATAATGCTTCTGAAAAATCTGTAATCTCTTAAAACGGCGGTGGTGTTTTTGAAAAAAGTATATATACAGTTTATAGCCTTAATTCTATTTTTATGCGTTTCAGCCTATGCTTCTCAGGCATCTCCTGAAAAAAATGGTTTTTTCTTTTTTAAAGACGACGTTCAGGATACTTATCAAAAAGATCTTAAAGATTTTATTGTTGATTTTCCGGGAATTTGCGGATGTGAAATACTCTCAGAGGATAAGAGTGTTTTTTTCTCCCTTGAAAGTAGTAAGCTTTTCATTCCAGCTTCACTAAATAAACTGATAACAGCATTTTCTGCACTTGAAACCTTCGGTCCGGAGTACAGATATCCTACAAAAATTTCTTCTGATTCAAAACCAACACCTGTTTTCGGAGGAAACATTTACATAAAAGGCTTTGGAAATCCTGTACTTAACCCGCAAAAATATAAAGACGTACTTTCTTATATTGTAAAAACTTACGCTATTAAGGAGCTTAACGGCGATATAGTAATTGATTTTTCGTATTTTGATCAATCACAGTACTATGGAAAGGGATGGATGTGGGATGATCCACAGCCTCAGATTTCCGCTTTAAATCTCTGGCTTGAAAATTATTCGATCTTTATGAACAAGCCATACTCTTTAATAGAAGATATGATTGGTTATTATACTCTTGCATCGTTGAAAGATTTCGGTGTGGTTTTCAATGGAAAGATAAAAAATGGTAAAATGCCTGAAAACAAAACTCTTCTTTATACTCATCAATCCGAAGAGCTTTTTGATATAGTAAAAATTATGCTTGAAAAAAGCGATAACTATATTGCAGAACACATCTTCAGAAGTATTGGCGCGAATATTTACGGGCTTGGAAGTACCGAAAATTCTGTTAAAGTTTATGAAAATCTACTTTTTTCCAAACTTGGATTACTCAAAAAAAATTATATTATTGCTGATGGTTCTGGACTGTCTATGTACAACCTTCTTTCTCCGCAGCTTCTGAACTCGCTTAACTATTTTATGTACACTAAGTATAAGGAAAAATATCTTGATATTTTGGCAACTCCCGGAGAAAAAAGCACTATAGAAAATAGATTCAAATTCAGTACTTTATGGGCAAAAACCGGTACTTTATACTCTGATTCAGGGATAAGCGGCATTATAAAAACTAAAAAAAATAATCTGTATTTTTTCACACTTATGGAAAATAATTATACTTCTTCTAACTTCGAAATAAAAGAATTTGAAACAAAGTTTCTAACTCTTTTGTACGAAAATTATTAAAAAAGAAGCCTCATTTAGAGGCTTCTTTTTATCTTATAAGTCTAAGTTTAGCATATCTTGGTGTACCGTTCAATATAGGAGGATAGTACTCTCCTTCGATAAGAGGCTTGGCATACTTTATAAACTCTGTTGTAACATCCATTCCGTCATCTGTGATAAATTCATTAGGAATAGTTTTGGTGTTATTTGCGACTTCTGAAAGATCCACAAGATCATATGTAACATAATATGGTTCATCGCTTATACGGTTTATACTTACCATATATCCGTTTTTCCCTTGTAAAGCATAATGTACAGCCATGCTTCCTACAAGAACTGCTTCATTAACATCTGTATAGCATGAAAGATGACCTCCGCTTCTCTGTAGATAATCAGGAACAGCTGTATGTACTTTTAGTTTAAGTTCTTCTGAAATTATTGAGGATATTGTACTGCCTACTCCCCCTAGTTGTTTGTTTCCGAAACTGTCTGTTGCTCCGAAATGGGCAACAAGATTACCTTTATCATCGTTAAGACCCTCTGCTACAACTATTGAACAGTAACCTGTCCTTCTTACGGTATTATCTACTTTGGTAATAAACTTTTCTCTGTTAAATGGAACTTCGGGTATAAGAACTATATGAGGTCCGTAGTTTGCATTTACTCTTGCAAGGCTCGCTGAAGCGGCAAGCCAGCCTGCATGTCTGCCCATTGTTTCAAGAATAAAAACTTTTGTTGAATCAGCAGACATGCTTTTTACATCCAGTGAAGCTTCAAGAATAGCTGTTGCAAGATACTTGGCCGAAGATCCGTACCCTGGAGAATGATCAGTACCGTAAAGATCGTTATCGATTGTTTTTGGAATACCTATTACACTAAGATCAAATCCTATTTTTTTTGAGTAATTATAAATTTTATTTGCAGTATCCATGGAATCGTTACCACCATTATAGAAAAAATATCCTATATTGTACTTTGAAAAAACCTCAAATATCTTTTTAAATTCATCTTCATGAGATTCGGAAAGCTTACGCCTGCACGAACCAAAAGCACTAGCAGGAGTGGTTTTTAAAAGATCAATTTCATAAGGCTCTTCACAGTCCATGTCAGCAAGATCATCTCCAATTATACCGTTTATGCCGTTAAGACCTACATAAACCTTACCAATTTCTCCACAGGAAAAACACTTTTTTATAACTCCGTATGCTGAAGCATTAATAACACTTGTTACACCGCCAGATTGAGCGTAGACTGCATTTTTGATCATACTTATCTACTCCTTTATGATATTAGGCAAACATTTTGTATGTAATAGTATTTAAATAACTGTATTTGAGAAAACCTCTTTTTCATACACGTCATGAGGTTTATAATCATCTGTTAAAATCGAATCATCGCTTTTATCAATGGCTTCATATGCCTGATTATGATCAGCCGGAATAATCATACCAAATCCCTGAGAGTTCTTTGCTCCTAATCCGGAATCAAAAGCAAGACGGATAAGATTCTTATTTCCTGAAAGCACAAAGTATCCTGTCCAGCCTTTTATTATTATTCCCTTATAAAACAGAAGCTTCTCGTTTTTTTCAGTTACTCCGTATGGAGATATATCAAACGTATTATCTTCTGAAAAGTCTATACCTAAAACAGAAGCTTTTCGTTTTATATTTTCGCTTATAAGATTTCTGAAGTTGTCTGAATAAGGCGAAAAGTAATGTGTATACTTATTTTTGTTTGGAAGCGTTATAGTACTATAAACGGTTATAGGTGAAACAGTTTTCACCATAATGGGCGAATTCACTTCGGTTTTAAGAATAACATGACTTTTCAGCCTAAATAGATTATTTTCTATCCTAAAAAGCTCTTTTTCAGAAAAAGCCTTTGATACACAATCCATTAATTCTTCTATGGGAGAAGCAAAGTATACCATAAAAGAACCTTTGAACTTAAGTCTTTTATTGTCAACTCGGAAGCTTTCATAAGGATAGATTCTAGAAAAAGTAAATATTTTCTTTTCTCTTTCATCTGAATTTATAGAAGAACCGAAATATTGCGAAAGCAGATTGTAGAACATTCCTTGCAAAGGCCTGTTATAATGAACTGGAAGATCAACCAATTCATCAGTAGCAGGTTCAAATACCATTTTTAATATCATAATATATCCCCCTTGATATACCTTTAAAATATAATGAATACACTTAAATATTATATCATAATTTCTATAATATTTGTATGTAAAACGAAATTTATTTAATTCTAATTATGTTTTAAGTTAACTAAAAAGAAATCTTTTGATCGTAGCTAAGAAAAAATCATGGTTTCTGAATATCTAGAAACCATGATTTTTTAATACAGAATATATATCTACCTATTAAAAAATTGCCTGCTGAGAATCTTTATCAAAGATATGCATTTTCTCCATATCAAAAACGATATCAAGCTTCTGATCAGATTTTGCCATGGATTTTGGATCAACCTTGGCTGTTATTACCTGCTTACCAATAGTAAGATGTAAAAGTGTTTCACTTCCCAAAGGCTCAACCACATCAACAGTTGAAGTAACAGTGTTATTATCGGTAGCAGCAACTGCATATAACTTATCGTATACATCTTCAGGTCTTATACCAAATACAACTTCTTTATCAATATAAGGCTTAAGGATATCTTCAAACTTTTTCGGGACTTTTATGTTCATATTCTCAGCAGTGAGCCACATGGAACCATTCTGAGTGCTCAATTTCGCATTAAGAAAGTTCATTGCAGGTGTACCTATAAATCCAGCAACAAACATATTGCTCGGTTTATGGTATACTTCGAACGGATCTCCTATCTGATGGATAATTCCATCTTTCATAATAACAATTTTATCTGCCATAGTCATAGCTTCAACCTGATCGTGGGTAACATAAACAATCGTGGCATTCAATCTTGAGTGGAGTTTTTTCAGTTCGCTTCTCATTTGGACTCTTAATTTGGCATCAAGGTTTGAAAGAGGTTCGTCAAAAAGGAAGACTTTGGGGTTTCTTACAATAGCTCTTCCTACTGCGACTCTCTGTCTCTGTCCACCAGAAAGCTGTTTAGGCTTTCTGTCTAAAAGATGCTCTATATCAAGTATTCGTGCGGCTTCTTTAACTCTTTTTTCTATCTCATCTTTAGGCATTTTTCTTAATTTTAGTCCAAAAGCCATGTTATCGTATATAGACATATGAGGATAAAGAGCATAATTCTGGAAAACCATTGCTATATCTCTGTCTTTTGGTTCAATATCGTTAACAATCTTATCGCCTATCTTTATAGTTCCTGCTGAAATATCCTCAAGACCTGCTATCATTCGCAGTGTGGTGGTTTTGCCGCATCCAGAAGGTCCGAGAAGAACTACAAACTCTCTGTCCTTAATTTCTATGTTAGCGTCTTTTACAGCTTTAAAACCATTAGGATACACCTTATCGATATGTTCAAGAATAACGTCTGCCATACTACACCTCCATACTATTCTTCGTTAAAATCTAAAAAAAATTTTTCTATTTCTTTTACTCTTGAAAGATCCCCAGCTTCCACAAGATATAAATCTTTTATCTGGTCAACAAACTCCATAAGGCTTACAAACTTATCATAATCAACAATTATGGCCTGAGGAAGTCCGTTTTTGGTAATAACAATATTTTTTTTCTTTGTTTCGTCCATAACTTTTGAAAACTTAGCTTTTGCTTCTGCAAGACTGTAAAATTCAAGATCTTTAAGATTCATTCTTCGCCCCTTGACTATAATTATAGTCATTTGGTTTATGATTGTCAAGTACCTTTATAAACTTTCCTCTTTAAAGGCCTTTAAAGCTATCTCAAAAAAACTTTCCAAGGTTATGCCCAACTGTTCAATCTTTAAAATGTTTTCACGACTTGCACCTTTTGCAAAACTTTTATCTTTAAACTTCTTCTTTAAAGAAGATACCTTAAGATCACGGATGTCTTGAGAAGGAATAACAAGTACCGCAGCTGTTATAAATCCTGAAAGAGGGTCAGCTGCGTATAATGCAATTTCTATAGGAGCATTAAGAACTTTTTTATCATTATGGGCAAGTACTGCGTTCTCCATTTCCTCATCAATAGCTCCCTTAAGCATTTCCACTGTCTTTAGAGCATGTTGATCAACATTATGCTTAGTGAGTTCATAGTCCAGATCATGAATAAGACCTGTAACTTCCCATTTGACAGGATCGAAGCCTAAAAAAACTGCCAGATGCTTCATTATTGCCCCAACTGCTTTTGAATGCTTTATAAGTGTTTCAGTACTTATGTTCTGATATAAAAGCTCTGTTGCTTCTTCTTTATTAAGCATAGCAAGCCTCCTTATGCCTAAGTATAATTATCATGATATACTTGTAATGATAATACTTACGTTTGAGGTGAAAAAGATGGAAAGCATTACAGTAAAGAAAGGACAGTACATTTACGAGGCCGGAAGTATCTCGGAAAATATTTATAGACTTGTATCTGGTAAAATAGAGATTTCTCACAACGGAAATAAAAATATTATTGAAACTGGAACCTTTGGAGAGTGGATAATAGCCGGTGCAAAATGCTATGATTCTGCATATACTTTAACTGATTGCCAGATTCAGATACTAACCCCCGAGGATCTTAATTCGCTTGACTCTAAAGAAAATATTTATTTTGAAATGTTTGAATCTCTTACAAAAAGGCTTACCTTCCTTGATGAATGCATAAGCAGTCAGATTGATCAGGAGAGTGCAATTAATACTTTTAAAAGATTTCATCCTCATCACAAGTTAAGAACAGAATCAAAATTTCTAGACTTTTTCAGCAAAATGAAGTTCCTTTACAATCAGGAAAACTATCAGCAGGCTTTAAACGAAGTATATGCTTTCAAATCCGACTATATAGACTATCCGCTCCGTGATGAACTTGATATTTGGAAGGCCATAATCACCTTTCATTTAGATCCCGAGAAAGCCAAACACCTTTACAACACATTTGATCATGCAAAATACTCTAAAAAATTATCTTTTACATATCTTAAAAATCTTCTTGAAAACAAAAACGACACTCTTTTGAGTTTATACGAAAAATATGGGATACATGTTCCGCCTAATACTATTCTGATAGCAGAAGGTGAAAATCCAAATAATGAAGGATATCTTTTATTGGACGGTGGAATGAAAGTCGGCCGCTATTCTGGAAAAAAAGAAGTTCTTCTTTCTATAATCCAAAAAGGCGATTTCTTTGGCGAAGCAGGGATGTTTAATTCCAACTGCCGTATGGCAACAGTATATACCGACGTTTACTGTGATGTGGTGAAAATGTCAGGTGAAAAGTTAAAATCAGTTATTTCGCAGTTTCCCGCATTGGGTATGAAGATGGTAAAATGTCAAATAAGCAGAATAACTTTTTTGGATGAGCTTTTTAAAACAGTTTGTATTACCAATAAGAGAGAACGTATTACAAGCATAATTGATACATACCTGGAAAAATTTATAACCGTAGGAATAACTCTGAATGAGTTTACATCACTAACAAACTGTACTCAAAGGGAAGTACTTGAAATATTCAGCAACCGAAAGATTAAAATCGATTCCACAGGCCATATAAAGACATCATGACTCACTGTTTGTAATTTTTAAGATATTTCTGCCTTAACTGTGTGGCTTGCTCGGGAGAAATAACCGAAACATTTCCACATGAAAGAGCAACTATATAGATCTGAGCAGTTTTTTCACAGACAAGCGATGCTGTAATTGCTTCGTTGATAGAATCACCTATGGTAACTAAACCGTGATTCTTCATAATTGTTGCATTGTTCTTTCCCATAGCCGTTACAACATTATACGCAAGTTCTTCTGAACCGGCTGACGCAAACTGTGCAACCAGAATTTCTTCACCACAGATCATAACTGAATCTTCTATAAGAGAAGGGATTTTTTCACACACCAGTGAAACAGCACTTGAAAAAACTGGATGAGTATGAATTACTGCTTTTATATCCTTTCTGGCATTGTAAAGTGCAATATGCATTTTGAGTTCAGAAGAAGGTTTATGCTCTGAAAGTACTATCTGCCCCTTCATGTCCGTAACTGCTATGTCTTTACGTGTAAGCTTTTCATATGGAAAGTTCGAGGGAGTAATAAAGATTCTTTCGCCATCACTGACAGAAACGTTTCCCCATGTTCCTTTTACTAAATTTTCAGCTACTATTCTTTTACATCCTTCAATCACACTATCTTTATATTCGTCAAACATCTATTTCCTCCTTAAGTCTGCTTATAATCAGATTATATCAAAGAGGTGATATAGTGTCAATTCTGAAAAATTATTCTGAAATGGAGTACCTTATCGCAAATGGACTTGGTGGAAGTTCTTCGGCATGCGCTAGCGGACTGAACACCAGAAGATACCATTCTATACTTTCCGCAGCACTCAATCCTCCAGTTAACAGAAGGATATTTGTATCACGAGCCTCAGAAATAGCTGTTGTAGAAGATTCAACATATATATTAAGTACTTTAAAGACTGTTAACGGTTTTTTAGAAAGCGGTTATGAAAATATATTATCGTTCAAGTATGAAGGATTTCCTGTATGGGAATTCAAGACAGGTTCAAATATAATAGAAAAAAGTATCTTTATGATAAAAAATAGAAATATGAGTGTTCTGTTCTATAAAAATATCTTTGGAAAAGAGCTAACTCTTACTATAACTCCATATTTTAATGACCGCGATGTTCACTCTAATACTCTTCCTGGAAGCATTAGAATAAATATCTTAAAGTTTTCTCAGAATTTTGTTTTATTTGGAACAAACTTTCTTAACTCCATATCTTTGAAAACTGATGGAGAGATCCAAGAGTATTCACATACTTTAAACAACGTTTTCTATGATGCAGAAAATGAACGGGGACTTTTTGCATATGAGGAAATTATTTCCAAGGTACGTATAACAAAAAAACTGCATCCACAGGAAAGCTTTTATATAATCTTTGGTGCCAACGATGATGTAAGTGATGTTGATCCCTTTACTGCCCTCACTTCTGAAAAGGAAAGAATTATTAGTATTTCAAGTTCTTCTTCTGATAATACCATAAAACGATTGCTTATTGCAGCCGATACCTTTATAATGAAAAGGAAAAGTACTGGAAAACATACTATAATCGCAGGCTTTCCATGGTTCACTGATTGGGGCAGAGATACCATGATTGCTCTTGAAGGTCTATTGCTCTATACTAGGAATTACTCTATTGCTAAAGAAGTAATAGAGAATTTTGTAAATAATCTTCAAAATGGACTTATTCCAAATGTATTTGATGATTATTCTGGACAACCCAAAGGATACAATACTGCTGATGCCACCCTCTGGCTTTTTTATGCATTATATAAATACTATACGTTTACACATAATGATATATTTTTGAAGAAAATGTATCCATACTTATATGAAATTATAAAAAAACATATTTCAGGAACAGATTATAACATACATATGGATGATGACTATCTTATATATGCAGGAAATAAAAATACTCAGCTCACATGGATGGATGTGAAAGTTGAAGATTGGTCTGTAACTCCGAGATATGGAAAAACTGTTGAAGTTAACGCTCTATGGTTTAATGCTTTAAATATAATGACCTATTTTTCAAAAATATTGAATGCTGAGTTTGAGTATGAGTACCTTATTGAAAAGGTAAAGTCTAGCTTTAATGAAAAATTCTGGAATTCAAAAGATAACTGTCTTTACGACGTTATAAACGAAGAAGGAAAGGACTTTAGCTTCAGACCAAATCAGATATTTGCTGTCAGTCTCCCATTTGATATTCTTTCGAGAGAAAAAGAAAGACTGATTATTGATAAGGTTTTAGAAGAACTTTATATCCCATATGGTCTGCGAACCCTTTCACCCAAAGATCCAAGATATATTGGCATATATGTTGGCGACAGATGGACACGTGATGGTGCTTATCATCAGGGAAATGCTTGGCCTTATCTTCTGGGACATTTCCTGTATGCTTTCTTGAAGATAAATGACTTTTCAAAAGAAGCAAAAATTATAGTAAAAAAGCTGCTCTCTCCGATTGAAGATATGATAAATACCGACTGGTGTGGAACCGTTCCAGAAATCATAGAGGGAAACTGGCCTCACGAAAAAAAAGGATGCTTTTCACAGGCTTGGTCTGTAGGAGAAATATTAAGAATAATCCTCGAAGTAAACAAATAGACGGAGAATATTCTCCGTCTATTTGTTAGTTTACCACTTAATCCATTCCGGCTTTTCCCAGTCACCTGTTTTATATTTCTCAGGATAAACTGCTTTCCATGCACCGTTCTTTTGCCATTGAAAGATAATACCTGTAGCTCCGTCTTCCCCACCATATCTGAGATCATGGAACTCATCAAATACAACAGGAGCAACACCTTTTTGACCACCCATTGGGAAATACACTTTTTCAAGTGATTTTATAACATCATCTTTATTGTTGGGATCCTTAGCCATTTCAAGTGCGTCTTTAAGAACGTATAAAGCATTGTAGGCTGGGAAGGATATAAAACCAGGAGCCATTGAATATATTTTTTTATGTTCTTCAAAAAATCTCATAGTATTTGTAGTAAGTGGTGCAGGGCCACCGTTAGGATATGCCGATGTCTCATACAGACACTTTCCACTAGTCTGTTCATAAAACTCCGGTTTAAGAGCAGCTGCTATTGCTCCTACAAGCGCCGCATTTACCTTAAGGTCATACCACTGTTTTGCAAACTGAATACCGTCTTGAGTCACTATTGCATCGATTATGATCTGAGCTCCTGCATCAGTTGCCTTCTTAAAAGTTGCAGAAAAATCATTTGTTCCTGCAGGAAAATAATCAGTGTAGACGATCTCAACTCCTGCTTTTTTAGCTATTTCAGCTGCTGTTTCCGCTATTTGCTTAGCATATACTAAATCAACAGATATAATAGCCGCTTTTTTGATACCGTATTTCGGAACGAGTGAGTTAGCAATAAACTCACCGATTGATCTTCCCTGGGCTATAGAATCCAAAGTTCCAACTCTGAAATAGTATTTGTATTTATTATAGTCTTTTCTGATAAAATTTATTATATCAGGGCTTGCCGCACCTGTTCCTAGCCATATTATTTTTCTCATAGCCATTTCATCCATTGAAGCTAAAACAGGTCCTGTACCTACTCCTCCAATAAGAAAATCTATTCTATCTCTTGTAACCAACTTCATTATTCCGCTTTTCATTTTTTCAGCACTATTTTCATCATCCTGATATACAAGTTCGATCTTCTTACCTAATATTCCACCTGCAGCATTTATTTCTTTTGCAGCCATATCAACAGCATTTTTTACCCATACACCGTTTTCCTGCTGTAAAGTAGCTATTACCCCAATCTTCCATGTTGAAGCAGAAAGTACTGTTAATACAGTTAAAAGTGAAAAAAGAGTTAATAAAAAAAGCTTTTTCATCTTCCATCCTCCTTATATTATATGCCTAAATAGGCATTACGAATAGAGTTATCTTTTGTAAGATCTTTGGGATTACCTTCCCACTTAATCTTACCGTGCTCAAATATCGATATCTTATCAGCAATTGGCATTACCATCGTTGCATCCTGCTCAACAATAAGTATGGTTTTTCCTGTACTTCTTATTTTGTTTATTCCTTCAAAAATCTGTTCCTTAATAACGTGTGCAAGACCCATCGAAGGTTCATCCAGCAAAAGCACCTTTGGATTGAGCATTATAGCTCTTCCTATCGCAAGCATCTGCTGTTCACCACCACTCATAGTACCGGCTTTCTGAGTTATTCGTTCTTTAAGTCTTGGAAAAATTTCGAAAACAAATTCCATACTGTTCTTTTTACTTTTTGTGCTTTCATAAACCATAGCAATTTCGAGATTTTCCTTCACACTCAGATCTGGAAAAAGTCTCCTGTTCTCGGGCGAAAGTGAAACTCCCATTCGTGCAATTTCAAATGTCTTTCTGCCTGTGATCTCATTACCTAAGAAAAAAATACTTCCTTTGGCTGGAAAAACTGAACCGGTGATTACCTTAAGCAAAGTCGATTTTCCGGAACCATTTGGTCCAAGCACAGCGTGGCACTCACCTTCGTTTATATCAAGATTCATATCTTCAAGTACTACGGCTTTAGCATAACCTGCGGTTATATTCTTTAAACTAAGGATTAACAAGAGCTGCCCCTCCTTTTCCCAGATAAGATTCAATAACCTGCTCATTTTTAATTATTTCTTCGGGAGTACCTTGGGCAATTACCTGACCATAATCAACTGCAACTACTCTTTCCACTATTTTCATAAACTCTTTCAGCCTATGCTCAATAAGAATAATAGAAGTACCTTTTTCATTAATTTTGATTATTACATTAGCAATAGGCTCTATTTCAGAGTGTGTAAGCCCCGCAAACGGTTCATCAAGTAAAACAACTTCGGGTTTAACAGCCAAAGCCTTTGCTACTTCTAGCTTTTTTAAATACCCCTGAGGAAGCAGTTGAGTTTTTACTTTTCTCACTTCAGAAAGCTCACATACTTCAATTACGTGATCTATCCATTCTTTTCTCTCTTTTTCATTTTTTATAAACTGCTTCATTCTGGGTGAAAGAGTAGCAACTTTTATATTTTCATATACTTCCAGATCTTTAAATGGTTTAACTATCTGAAAAGTTCTTACAAGCCCCATACAGGCAATTTTTTCTGGTTGATATCCCACAATATCTTTACTATTAAAGATTATTTCTCCGCTATCAGGAAGTATGAATCCTGATATAAGATTAAATATAGTAGTTTTACCTGCACCATTAGGACCGAGTATACCAAGTCTTTCACCTTTTTCCAGAGAAAAGCTTATATCGTTGCTTGCTCTTAATCCACCAAAATTTTTATTAAGATTTTTTATCTCCAGTATGCTCATTTTCCACCTCTTACTTCCGTACTTGTTTTTAGTCCTTTAGGCTTTAAAAAATTTGAAAGTCCGTTAAAAACACCGTTTGGTAGAAACAATGCCGAAAAAATAAGTAAAAGTGTATATATTATCTGGTTATAATCACCAAAATCTCTCAGAAGTTCAGAAGCAAATGTAAGAAAAAATCCTCCAAGCGCTGCTGGAACAATTCCGCCTATTCCGCCTACAACTGCCATAATCATAGAGTTAAGAGAAAGCGGATATACTATATCAGGACCAATATAGCCAAAATTATGTGCTACAAGTGTACCGGCCATTCCTGCAAAAGATGCCGAAAGTGCAAAAGCCGAAACCTTATAAAAAGTGGTATTGATTCCTATTGCCCTGCATGCATCCTCATCTGATTTTAAAGCTTTTAATATAAGCCCAAAATTCGATCTGCTTATTTTAAACATCGTATAAACTGCAAGTACTGCAAATATGAGCAGAAAATAATAGCTTTTGTTTGGATCATCAGTAAGGTAGGTTATCCCTATCATCCCTTCTTCTCCACCTGTATACTGAGACATTGATATTGTAAGTTTTTCAAATATCGATGCAACAGCAAGAGTTGCAAGAGCAAAGTAAGGACCTTTAAGTCTGAGAGTTGGGATACCTATAACTACGCCAAAAATAGCTGATACAATTGCTGATATTGGAAGAGATAGATATACAGGAATAGGAAAAGCTTTGCTTATAAAACCTACCATATACCCACCAATTGCAATAAAAGCAGCATGTCCAAAATTTTCTTTACCGGTATAACCTGAAAGTAGATCCCAACTTGAAGCATAAACTGAGTATATGAGAGCTATAGAAAATACCCATATAAGATACTGGTCATTAAATACAACTGGAAAAATGAACATAAATACTATTCCTATAAGAATCAAAATAACTCTTAAATCCTTAAATTTTTTCACAATTCACCGCCTTACGCTACTTTTTTTCCCATGAAGCCTGTAGGTTTAAACACCAGAAATAAGAATACTATAACAAGAAAAACCACTTCGGTCATACTCGATGTCCATACTAATGCAACAAACTGTTCAAGATACGCCATGAAAATTGCTGCAAGTATACTTCCCCATATACTCCCAAGTCCTCCCAAAATAACTATTGAAAAAGCTTTTATTAATGTTGGCAGCCACATTCCAAGATTTATTGAAAGAAAGGGAGATATTACGATCCCAGCAAGTCCAGATAATCCAGCTGAAAGAGCCGAGGTGACTATAAATATCAGTGAAGTATTTACTCCAAGCAGCTGCGCCGCATACTTATCCTGCGAAGTTGCAAGTATCAACTTTCCAAATTTTGTTTTGTTAATGAAAAACATCACAATAACTATAGAAACAACCGATACAAAAAAAGCAAAGATCCTTGAACCTGGAATTATTTCACCCAGAAGGAGCATACTTTGGTCATAAAACGGTTTTATACTATAATGGCTTGTTCCGAAGACAAGTTTGAAAAGATACTGTGTAAAGTATGCCGAACCTAATGTAAGTATGAGAATATATATACTCTCACCCTTTCGTTGGAGATACAGTATCGGGTATTTCATCAAAAAAACACCGATCAGCATTACCGATAAAAGAGACAGTATTACCGAAAAAAAGGCAGGAATGCCAATACTTATAAAAAAATAGGCAAGGTAAGCTCCTACCATGTAATATGCTCCATGATAAAGATTTACTATTCCCGCTACTCCAAAAGTAAGCGAAAAACCTAATGCTATCAGTGCATATATAGAAGCATTTACTGCACCATTGATAAGCAGGTTAGCAATCACCAGTGTCACCCCTCTCAAAATAATATTTTATATACGATATGATTCATTTCTCATGTAATATGTGAATCATATCTCATGTATATATTATACTTAACAAAAAATAAATACCAAACTCGATATTTGGTATTTATTTAGAAATTATAGGTAATATGTCCGAATAACCATAACTAAACATATATTACATAAAAATTACTTTGTTTTCATTACATTAAATATTTTCTTCTTTTCAAAATTATAAGATGCAATCTGAAAATAATTCAAATTACCCGTCAAGTCATAAAAAAAATATCGTCAGTTTTTTCTTTTTCGATGTTCCCATATAGACCTATATAAAATTTATTTTCTGTATACTGAAGAAGCAAATCCCTGAAATCACAAAAATTAGAATTGTTGAGCGTATAAGAAATATCTTTAATTGAATACTCTTCATATATACCTTTTACTCTAAGTTTTTCAAAGTAATTTTCTTCTATATGCATGAGGTAGAGATTCAAAAAGTTTTTACCCCATATGAAATCGGTTTCTGTGAAAGATGTGACTTTACGTATAAATGAACTTTTCAATTGAGCAAAATCGGTTTGAACACTTTGCTGATTTGTATTTATGACAAAACCGCAGAAAAGTCTTTTGTCAAAATAGACGTTCATAAAGCTGGCTTTCTGAGAGTTAACAATAACTGGACTTTTTTCTCTGAAAAGAATACTCATTATTTCTGCGAAAACAAGTTTCTCTATACTTTGACACTCCTGTGTATAGCCTAAGGTAAGATAAACTTCTTGAATGGGAAGTTCAAGTATTTTAATCCTTTTTTTTTCATATGGATCAGCTGACTCTTTAATTATATTCTTTTTTTCTAGAAGTTCCTGCATATAGGAGTTTATAGCAAGAGTATCAGAAAAATTAAGGAAAACAAAAGTACCCTTTAAAACCTCTGAAGTGTTTTCCTCTTTGAAAAAATTCCTCATGAAGAATAGATTTCTAAGCATACGATCTTCAAGTGAATAAATAGAATTTTTATTAATATATGCTGTTCCATGGAACTCAAATCTTTTCAAAGCATCAAATATATGTTCTATATTTTTTTCAAATGTTGAAATACAAATATAAAGATAATTTTCACTCCGACGTTGGGAGAGAATATAAGCAATACCCTTAAGAGAAGAATGAATATGAACTATAAGTCGGCATGCAAAAGAATCAAATATATCTTGTCTAACAGGATTCATTCTTAAAATTATACCAACAGAGGCAGATTGCGAAAAAATATCTGAATTAAGCAACACATAACTGCTCTGCATAAGATTATCATCCTCCATATTTTAAATAACAATTTTTTCTCTTTACATAATTATATCATGTAATTTACAAAAAAAACTTGAATTTAACATAGAATACTATTAACAAAAAATCCCGTAAAAACGGGATTATTTTTTTGTACTAATGTTGAATTTTTGTATAAGCTCGTTTCTTCGTTTTTCTATATCAATTGTCTTTCTGGCAAGACCTTGATCAACCGCAGTTCTTGAAACTGCAGCAGCAACATTCGGTGCAACATTGGGGTTATATGCACTGGGAATAATATAATCAAAATCAAGTTCTGCTTCAGTTACGAGACCAGATATGGCATAAGCAGCATTTATCTTCATTTCATCTGTTATCTTCCTTGCTCTGACATCTATAGCTCCTCTGAAAATACCAGGAAAAACAAGTACGTTATTGACCTGATTGGGTGTATCAGAACGTCCTGTCGCAGCAATTCTGGCACCAAATGAAATAGCCTGATGATAAGATATTTCTGGATCTGGATTAGAAAGAGCAAAAACAATCGGATCACGGTTCATACTTCTAATTACTTTTTCGTCAAAAGCTCCTGGCTTAGAAACACCTATAAGCACATCTGCCCCTTTGACCACTGTATAGAGATCTCCTTTAATCATTTGATGGTTAGTACTCTCCGAAAGATACTGTTGAATTCTGTTAAGATTTACCATACCTTTATAGAGAACACCGTTTAAGTCTACCATAAAAATATTCTTTGCTCCCGCCTTAACAAGAAGCCTGCCTATTGCTGATCCTGCGGCCCCACAGCCATTCACAACAATTTTTGCACTTTCGATCTGCCTGCTTGTAAGTTTTAAAGCATTTATAAGACCGGCAAGAACAGCCACGGCGGTACCGTGCTGGTCATCATGAAAAACTGGTATATCCATTATCTCTTTAAGCTCATCTTCAATATCGTAGCACTTGGGAGAAGATATATCTTCAAGGTTAATACCAGCAAATGTAGGCTCAAGAAGTTTTACAATCTCAATTATTTTTTTGGGATCTTTAGTATCAAGACATATAGGTATAGCATCAACATCGCCAAACCTTTTGAAAAGAACTGCTTTTCCCTCCATAACAGGCATAGCAGCCTGTGGACCGATATCCCCTAATCCAAGAACTCTTGTTCCGTCAGTAACTACTGCTACCATGTTTCCTCTGCATGTAAGTTCAAAAGAAAGATTATTCTCTTCTTTTATTGCAAGACATGGCTGAGCTACTCCCGGAGTGTAAGCTATACTCAAATCATAGGGCGAGTTAAGAGGAACTTTTGAAACAACTCCAAGTTTTCCGTTATTTTCTCGATGAAGTTTTAGAGACTCTGCTTTTAAATCCATATCTTTTCTCCTTCAACAATCATTTAATCTTCGGATATTTCATCCTCATCCTCTGAATCATCTTCATACTCTTTGCTATTTTCTCCAAACTTGTAGTTTTTGCTATTCTTCTTTATACCGCTGTCTTCATCCTTTTCTGCTTCAGACAGTTCTGGAATAGAAGCTTCCACCTTCTTCCATTCACTTATGTTATCGTAATCATCAGGAGCACTTATATCCTGCTGATTGTAGTTAATATCTTTGATTATCGGTTTTTCCTTGCTTTGAAAGTGATGAAATCCATCCTTGTTTTTTGGACATCGTGTATTTCTTGTATCCGGAGATAGCTTTATTCCACAGTGCTGACAATAAAGTTCAGGCATACGATCACCCCTGTTTATCAATTTCTTTACTGCGTAAATCTTCCTGCATAGTATAATAACCTGATGTTATGGCCTTTTTGCCTGTCTGAAGCTTCATCTGATCCACTTTTATATTTATCAGTTTATCTTTTAACAGTTTCTGTCTTTCAATATCCTTATTATAGATGTTTTCAATTTTTTTTGCAACTTGTGGAAAAACGATATATTTTTCAATTTTGATAAATAATTGCATCCGTAAATCCAGCATCTGGTTTAGCATATCAAAATCCTGCATCTGTAATGATTTGTCTATTGCTTGTTCTACCTGGTCCAGATCTGTACTTATCATTAAAATATCCTCTTCTTCGTTCATAAATCACCAGCCTTTCTTTTTACAAATTTTGAACGTTCAATATGCAAATAATCCTTTATTTCCTGCATTTGTACATTATCAATACCCTTGCGCCACCAGAACGGAAGATACTTGTTGTTAAGCAAAAAAGGATCGGTATCAGATGAAAATATCTCTTGCTCCAAAAGATCATAATGATCCTTGGTACCAGGTATCGGAGTATATTCGTTAACTATTGGGAGTATTTCAAGATCAAAACAAAAATTTATTGCATTGTATATATCGTCCTTATTCTGCTGAGGAAGATTACCTATTATATATGCACCAATATCGGTGGATGAAAAACCCGCATTCTTAAGATTACCAACAGCGTTTACAAGATCAGCATTTGAAACTTTTCCGCCTGTTTTTTTCTGCAAAGAAGAGTCTGATGTTTCATATCCCAGACGAATTGTTTTAAAGTTTGCTTTTTTAAGAAGCTCCGCAACAAGAGGAGAAACTTTTTTGGCATGAATACCGTTAGGCAGATGATAACGTGTCTCAAAGGTTGATAACATTTCTAAAAGTTCTTGCAGCTGCGGATGCAGTAAAAAAGCATCATCAAAGAAAACCACATCTTTTATGCTTTTCTTTGAAATTACCAATTCAACATTATTTTTTATACGTTCAACACTTCTGTACTTATACGACCACATATTAGGAGTCATACAGTAAGAACATCTGTATGGACAGCCTATTGAACTTAATAGAACCGCATACTGAAGATCTGATTTGTAAAGATCATACGCAGGATCAAGCTCTTCAAACCAATCAAAAGAGTCATAATCCTGTTCAAAATATTTAAGAAGCTCTATAACCGGAGAAAGACCTGTACCAGGGAGTACTTTGACATTTAATGGTGAAAAAGTAGAACGCGCATGCTCAGGAAGAATATTGGTATATATGCCTCCAAGAAAAACGGGCGTATCAGGAAAAATCCTTCTGACATGTTCAACTGTATCTACTGTACCTTTATACCAATAGGTCATAGTGGTCGTAAGAAGAACTGCATCAATATTTTGTTTAGAATAAGTACTGAGCTTATCCATAAAAATTTCTTCTGGAAACCCATATCTTTTGAATTTTCGTGGTATATCTTTTATGATCTGGGGTTTGTCTATCTCATGACAGACAAAACTTCCCATACCGTACTCCAGTTTCCTGCATGAAGAAGAAAAAGGCTTTACTTCTTCATCAAACCTGTCAAGACAGTCAATAAGGAAAACTTCATGTCCATACCTTCTCAGAATAGCCGCCACATACAATAATCCCACCGGCTTGAGCCAGTAATCAAAAGCAGCGGAATCTTCAATCCAAGGATTAATAAGCAAAAATCTCAACTAGTTCCTCCCTTTTTATACAATAATAATAAAGTGCGCTCCGTTCAAGGAGCGATAAAAATATTTATTTAATTTTACCATGTTATTTCTTTCCTGATGTTTAAAATTTGTATTCATTATAGTACTTCTTGGCAAGTTGCATTGAAACATCATCTTTAAAGATCTTTGTACTATACTCGAAAAGTTTTTCTGAAATGGCGCTGCTGAACTTTGGTGCCATAAAAACTCCTCCAAAGAATATTATTTCTTTAAGATCCTTAATGTTTTTTTCAAGCTCTTTAACCCTTTTAAACAGAATTTCACTTCCATTTTCTATAAGCATATCTACAAGTCTGGAATCTTTGTTTAGAAGAACTGCAGAAAAAGAGGCTATAAGTGCTTTAAAATTTTTGTCATTTTGAAGATTAACCAGCTGAAAATACTCCTTTACATCAAAAAAACTTAGAAGCTCATCAAAAATCGGATCATACTCGCAAAGACCATCACGGTAAAGAAGAGCATATCTTATTATTTCTTTTGAAAACCAATAAGCACTTGCTTCATCAGCAAACAGATGTCCCCAACCGCCATTTCTGTACTCATTACCATATCCATCCTGTCCATAGACTATCGATCCTGTTCCGCAAATTATCACAACACCCTTTTCCCTGCCGAAAACAATATCATAAACCGCCTGAACGTCTGTCATAAGAATTTTTTTCTCTGCTGGAAAAGTAATATCAAGTATCTCCAGCAGCTTACGTTTTCTGATAGGATCACCAAGACCAGAAAAACCTCCGGCTATAACATCGGTCTGCCCAAAGTCCCTCTTTACTTCAGTAAAAATACTTATAAGCATATCCTCGGACATTGAGGTAAGATTAACCCCATAAGGATAGATCTTGCTCTTTATCTCATAATCAGATATAAAACTTACTTTAAGCGAGCCTCCCCCTCCATCCATGCCGATAACCTTCATATGCTTCTCCTTACAAGCTTCAGCTTATACTTATCCCCTCTATATATAGATTCAACATACTCTATACACTTATTGTGAGCCACATAAGTATATCGATGACGTAAAAGACCGTAGTTCATATCCTTCATATCCAACATTCTCAATTCAGACTGTGAGAGTCTTGCTATTTCTATAATCTCCTGAGCATACTCAAACTTTATATCAAATTCATCCTTAAGAGTCTTGTATATTGAAAGTCTTGAAAAATCTCTTTCAACAAGGCTTAATATACGTATATCCACAAGAGGGTTAAGATAACATTTTTCAATTCCGTAAGGCTCGTCATCGAGATATCTTACTCTCTCTATAAGCAGAACCATTCCTTTGGTTGGCATCTCAAATTTTTCAAAAACATAGCTTGGAGGAGAAATCAGTGTATTATGCAGAACTAGTGAGCTGACTTTCCTTCCTTCCTGGGAAGCTTCCTCTGAAAGTCCTGCAAGAGAGCTTATCTCTTCTTCTCTCTTTTTTTGAATAATATAGGTTCCTCTTCCTTTATGTGAAGAAAGTATTCTTTCCCTTTTAAGTTCTTGAAGTGCGTTACGCATAGTCAAACGGCTTACATTAAACTCTTGACAAAGCTCGTTTTCCGTTGGAAGCTTCTCTTCATATTCATTTTTTTCTATTCTGGCCTTTAATATCTGATATATTTTATAGTATATCGGTATATTATTCAGATTAAGTGCTTGTGTGTTTGTCTCATCTTTTCCAATGCCATCCGGATATTTCCGTCCGCTGTCCTGAGCGTTTTTTCGCATAATTCTCTTTCACCCTCCGTAAGTGCCATAAGTATTGCAACCGGTACATTTTTTTCAGATGCGATTATTATCTGTTTTGCTTTTTCATAACTAATACCGGCAATGCCGCCAACAATTCTTATAGCTCTGTCCATAAGCTTCTCATTCATTATTTTGACACCAATCATATAATTACCAAAAACCCGACCGGTTTTTATCATAGTTGCTGTGCTTATCATATTCAGTATAAGTTTTTGGGCTGTCCCGGCTTTGAGTCTTGTACTTCCTGTAAGCACTTCAGGACCAGTATATGCACTTATAACAATATCAGCCGAATCAGAAAGCCTTGGATCTGAAACATTACATATCAAGCAAGTACTGCAACCAACAGTTTTAGCATAACTCAGCGCACCTTTTACAAATGGCGTTCTACCACTTGCAGTGATTCCTATAACTACATCGTCTGTCTTCAAAGATATCTGTTTAAGAGCATTTTCACCTGTTTCAGAACTATCCTCAGCATTTTCAACCGCATTTACAAATGCTTTATCGCCTCCGGCTAGAATGGGAACAAAAATTCCCTCATCTACACCGAAAGTTGGAATAATCTCAGCACTGTCAAGAACTGCAAGCCTCCCGCTGGTACCTGCTCCAACATATACTACTCGTGCAAAACTTTTAACTGCCTTTATACAAAATTCAACGGTTCTCTCTATTTGTGGGATACATTCGGAAACTGCTTTTGGCACTTTAGAATCTTCGGCATTCATCACTTCAAGTATTTGATACACATTCATGCTATCCAGATTCACGGTATCAGGATTAGGTTTTTCCGTATCCAGTTTTTCAAACATATCTCACACCTCGTCGCTGTTATATTCTTTAACACTGATTTTTCCGGAAGGTTTGATCTGACCATTTAAAACCTTAAGAAGCGAGCTCTGTGAAACCAGTTCATAACCATATGTCAACAAAGAGTTTCTAACTCCTTTTATGAAACAGTCGTAGGGATTTCTTAAAGCTATTATAAGCGATTTGGGAGAAATTTTACATAGTTCTTCGACAAGCTTTCTCTGACCCGTTTTCAAATGCGCATTTTCTGTAAAAACTATATTTACTTTGGAACAATTAATATCTTTCAAAAGATCTTTTATCCCATCAAGCTTGATTTCAGGATCTATTACACAGATTTCTTTCTTGAATAGCTGTCCAATTTGTCTTGCAACCATAGGAATACCCTCATTAGGACCATCTTCTACTTGAACCTGTCTGGTAAGCCTTACCGAAAAAACCTTCCCAACGTCATCACTTTTTAGAGGAAGAATTGATTCGTCAGATATTCTGCTGGTCACTGACCTATCGGTGATTTTTTGAATCAGCTCCAAACTTTTTTTGGATCCTATGTCCGAAATACAGTATTCTTGATTTGGAAAATCATTAGCTTTTTCTGAAAACTTTTCTATTCTTGTAAAAGATTCTGAAACTCTTTCATAAACAGTCTCATCCTTTTGAACCATACTGCACAGATAGTTGTATACGCGAATTTGCACAAGAGGATCATGGCAAAAAGTAAGAACGTCCATTCCGGCTTTTAAAGACATAATCATGGCTTGTTCGGGTGAATAGTAATTGCTCACTCCTCCCATGGAAAGATCATCCGATACCAAAACGCCTTTGTATCCGAGTTTCTGCCTTGCCAATACGGTAAGGACTTCATATGAAAGGGAAGCTGGTTCCTTGACTCTCTGAATAGACGGAATATATATGTGTGACGGCATTATAGATTCGCATGCAAGTTCTCTGAAAGGTCTGAGTTCGAATTCCATAAGCTCTTTTTCGTTAATATCAAGAATAGGAAGATCAATGTGAGCATCTACACTTACCCTGCCTTTACCGGGAAAATGCTTTAGACATGTCATCACACCTTCTTCATGCATTGCATTCACAAATTGTTTTGAGTTCTCAATAACCTTGTCTATAGAATCAGAATAACTTCTCACTCCTATTCCTGGATTTTTAGGATTACAGTTAATATCCACCACCGGAGCAAGATTCCAATTTATGCCTATGGCTTTCATCTCTCTGGCTAATATCTTAGAAACATCATAGATACAATCAGGATCATTTACAGCAGTCAAAGCCATTGAACCGGGGGAAACAGAAAATCCTTCCCGCAAACGGCTCACTATCCCGCCCTCTTGATCAATTGATATAAGAGGTTTGTATCCTAAAAAAGTATTTATATCGTCCACAAGCTTTTTGATTTGTTGAGGACTTACTATATTCCTTGCAAAAAGAATTATAGCCCCAGGCATTATATGTCCCAGTAGGCGCTTGGTTTCATCATCCAGAACTGCCGAAGGAATACCTATCATAAATAATTTTCCGTTTTTACTCTCCTGCATCATTATTAGTCCCTCCCATACAACAAAATATCTTCATTACTCTGCATAAACTCCTTGCTTTCTTTTTCCCACGAATCGAAACTGAACTTTTCACTATTTTCTATACTGAGTCTGAATTTTCTATCTGCTGTAAGCTTGTCCATACCTTCGTTAATTAAAAGCTTACCGGATCTGAAACAGTATTGTAGGATACTATGACTTATGACAAAAAAATTATCTTTCAGCGAAGGGAAAAATTCTGCTCCAAAACACAACTCTGCCTTATATTTTCTATCGAATGGAACAAAAGTTCTTTCCCTAACTTTTAAATCTGGAAACTTATTATGAAGATACGCTACGAGTCCTCTGCTGTCCACCCATGGTGCACCAATATACTCAAAAGGTTTATATGTTCCTCTTCCTTCGCTCAAATTTGTTTGCTCAAAAAAGCAAAAACCAGCATACGCCAATAAAGAGTTAAAGGTAGGTAAGGCTGGTGACGGAACATTCCAAAGTTCATTTCCTTGACAAAAGTACTCTCCATTCCATCCAGCACATTTTATTATTCTCAAATCAAGATCTAGCGAGTACTTTTTCTTTATGTACAGGGCTAGTTCTCCATTTGTTAAGCCATATGAAGCAGGTAAAAAGCAATCTCCTACAAATGAGGAAAGTTCAGGAAGAATTACTTTGCCAAACACATACCTTCCCAAAGGATTGGGTCTGTCAAGAATCATAAATATCTTACCTTGATCTGCAGCCGCTTTCATACAGTAAAACATTGTATATATAAACGTGTAAAATCTTAAACCAACTGATTCAATGTCAAAAATCAAAGCATCCAGACCATCATAATCATTTTGAGATGGATAATTATTTTTCCCGTAAAGACTTTTTACAGGAATTCTACCTGTCCCATAAAAGGAATCCTCAATATGCTGACCATCTGGCAGACCATATATTCCATGCTCCGGAGAAAATATCTTACTTACCTTTATTCCTTTGTCTATAAACATTTCCAAAGCATTTTCCATTCTACGTGTAAAAAAAGAATAGTTTATTATAAGTCCCAGTTTTTTACCTCTTATCTGTCTAAAATCATTTTCTGCTAAAATGTCAATACCGTTATACCAAATAGTAATCCCTCCATGTACTTACTTTGTACTATCTTATATTCTAAATGTTTATCTATATGCTTGTCAAACATATTTTTGTATAATGTATATACAAATACATTCAATATCGACTTATATTTACTCTTTTCCAGATCTAAGCATATATAATCACATCTAAACAGATTTGATAATTCAGGTTAAGTATAATAGCATTAAAACGTGTTGTTGATGTGCAAGTATACAAGGGATAATTTTTATCTAAGGAGGGATTGTATGAAACGTTTTTTATCTGTTTTACTGCTAACAGTTGCTTTTTTTACCATGTGCCTTGCTGCTCCTTTTGTAGAGGACTCTGTACTTACAGCCCAGGGTTCAAAAAATGGTGGAACGTTACGTTTGGCTCTGCCTTCTGCACCTCAGTCATTTAATTTTTACGGTGTTCTGGATAATTCGGCGTATACTGTTATAAACCAGTTTTTGGCAGGGCTTGTAGATCTTCATCCTGTCACTAATGTAGTAAGACCAGGCTTGGCCGAATCCTGGGAATTTTCTAAAGATTATATGGAAATAACTTTTAAGCTGCGCGATGTAAAATGGTCTGATGGAGTACCTTTTACGGCTGATGATGTACTGTTTACCATGGATTATTTTGTTATGAATAAGGTTGCAAAAGGTAATTCCGTAGACAGATTTACTGCTGCCGGAAAACAAGTTGAGTGGGTTAAGATCAATCCCAAAACAGTTAAAGCAGTTTTACCAGCTCCTATGCCCGGTATATTCCAGTCCTTGGCACAAGCTAATATCTACCCCAAACATAAGCTTGAAGCAAAGATTGACAAATCAAATCCTGACTCAGTGAACAAAGTCTGGCTGACAGATACTCCAACAAAGGACTTTGCTTCTATAGGCCCTTATATGCTTTCTGACTATATTGTCGATCAAAAAGTAGTTCTCAAGAAAAATCCGAATTACTGGAAGGTTGATTCAAAAAATAATAAGCTTCCGTACTTCGATTCCCTTGAATATCTTATAGTGAAAGATGCAGAAGTGCGTACAGCTATGTTTATGTCCGGACAGCTTGATTGGATGGATGTAGAAGCAACTGCTTATCCTACGTTGAAACAAAAAGAACTTTCTGGCGCACCATTTACAATATTTCTTGCAGAACCTACCAAAAATGTTCCAAGTCCTGTCCATATAGCATTTAATTTTGATGCTTCAAATATCAATCTGAAAAATCTTTTCAGCAATACTAAGTTCAGACAGGCAATGGAATTTGCTCTTGACAGATACAGAATAATCGATGAAGTATATCAGGGACTGGCAGTTCTTGGTGGTGTTCCTGTACTTCCTTCAAACAAGGCTTTTTATAATCCAAAAATTGAAAGCATACGCAGAGGCTTTGATCTTTCCAAAGCTGCCACCTACCTTGATGAGTTGGGAATCAAGGATACTAATAAAGACGGGATACGCGAGTTCAAAGACGGTACAAAAGTTGAGTTTACTCTTTTGGTTGCCAACTCTCCTGTAGATCATCAGGATGTAGGCTTAGTATTTAAAGAGAATGTTGAAAAGCTAGGTATAAAGATCAATCTACAGGTTCTGGATGCAACCTTGGTTGGACAGAAGTTCGGTTCTGGTGATTTTGAAGCCGGTATTAGGGCTTTTGGAAATCAACCTGACCCTGAACTCCGAAAGGCTATATGGCAGCCTGGAAGACAGCTTTATTATTTTCACAGGACAACTATGAACCAAAATACCAAGGAACCAGATCAGACATATATGTATGACTGGGAAAAAGAAGTTTTTGAAATGTTTGAAAAGGGTGCGGTAACAATGAACCCTGAACTGAGGAAATCTTATTACGATAAATGGCAGGAGCTCTATGCAGAGTATCTACCAGTAATATTTGTATGTAAAGGCAAGAATCTTTACGGAGCCAACAAAACTTTAGGTAATGCATATCAGGCAAAAGACGGTTTGGTTTATTTTTCCACATGGACAGCTTACAGAAAATAATATGATATAAACGTATGGGGTGTATAAACACCCCATACTTTAAAGAAACAGGAGGCTTTATAAATGTGGTCTTTTATAGTAAGAAGAGTGCTTATAATTATTCCTATGATGTTTATAATCTCAATACTCTGTTTTGCTATCACAGAGCTCCAACCTGGTGATTTTCTTACGCAGTATCTTGATAATCCGCGAATATCTGCAGAGCAGATAGAGCTTATGCGTCACAGATACGGTCTTGATAAGCCTGCATATGAAAGGTACTTTATGTGGATAGGAAATATACTGACAAAAGGTGATTTTGGGTATTCCTTCGCTTTTGAGCGTCCGGTAGGAGATCTTATCTGGGAAAGAATGGGATGGACAGTAATTATTGCCCTTCTGACAATGATTTTCCAGTGGATTCTAGCTGTACCTATGGGTATATACTCTGCACTTCATCCTTATTCCGTAGGCGATTACTCTCTTACTGTTCTTGGATTTGTCGGTTTATCTATACCTGATTTTTTTCTGGCGCTTTTATTTATGATTTTCATGTTAAATATAGGATCAACCAATATTGGAGGTCTTTTCTCCCCACAGTTCATAGGAGCTTCTTGGTCATTTGCCAAGTTCTGGGATCTTCTAGGCCACCTCTGGATGCCTCTTGTAGTAGTAGGATTAGGAGGATTGGCAGGTTTAATGAGAGTAATGCGCGGAAATATGCTTGATGTTGTTGGTTCACCATACATAACTGCTTTGCGTGCTCATGGACTTGATGAAAAAACGGTCAAACGTCATGCCATAAAGAATGCATTGAATCCTATGGTAAGTATTGCAGGAGCTGAACTTCCAAATGTTTTCAGCGGAACCATCATAATTGCCATAGTACTTAACATTCCAACAATGGGACCTTTTTTTTACAGTGCACTGCTTAACCACGATCAGTATCTTGTAATGACTTTTCTTATGTTTATAGCTCTTATAACCCAGATTGCAAATCTATTTGCTGATATTGCTCTGGCTATGCTTGATCCACGTATAAGAATGAATTGAGGTGTTTTTTATGAACAGTACTGGAAAAAGGATAATGAAAAGTTTTTTCAGGCATAAGCTTGGCATGATAGGACTTGTAATACTCATATTGATGTATCTTATGGTTCTTATGGCGGACTTCATCTCGCCCTACAACTACGCAACCACAAGCTCCGGATACGTAAACGCACCTCCGACCAAAATACACTTTTTCGATGAGTCGGGTAAGTTCCGTGGTCCTTTCATATACGCTTTAAAAAAATCAAGAGATCCTGTTACTTATATGTTAAGTTTTACGGAAGATAAATCAAGGATAGTTCCTGTAAAATTTTTCGTGAAGGGAGATGAATATAGTTTTTGGGGAATATGGAAAACAAATATTCATCTTTTTGGAGTTGAGGAACCTTCCTCGTCTGCGATGTTGCTTCTTTTTGGTGCTGATAGATTTGGAAGGGATCTTTTTTCCCGCACTATGGCAGGAAGTAAAGTATCAATGACTGTAGGGTTAATCGGAACGTTTATAAGCGTTGTAATAGGGGCAATAATTGGTGCACTGTCAGGATTTTACGGAGGCTGGATAGATATTTTATTACAGAGATTTATAGAACTTTTACGTTCTTTCCCAAGAATACCTTTATGGTTGGCTTTTGCAACTATCCTTCCGCCTAACTGGCCAAGTACGTGGGTCTATATGGGCATTGTTGCTGTTCTTTCTTTGATAGGATGGATGGGAATTGCAAGAGTGGTCAGAGGCATGGTTCTAAGTCTTCGGGAGAAAGATTTTGTTCTTGCAGCAAAAATATCTGGAGTATCAGGTTATAAGATAGTAATCAAACACCTTATTCCAAACACTCTAAGTTATCTTATAGTAGTTACAACGCTCTCTATTCCGGGAATGATACTTGGCGAGAGCTCAATAAGTTTTCTTGGACTTGGCATAAAAGAGCCTATGACAAGTTGGGGACTTCTTTTAAAACAGGCACAGTCACTAAGTGCATTACAGACTACTCCATGGCTTGTGATTCCCGGCATATTTATAATGCTGGCTGTTCTTTCATTCAACTTTGTAGGTGATGCTCTACGTGATGCCGTGGATCCCTATAGGACGGTAGATAAACTATGACTTACGAAAACAAAGTAATAGATGTAAAAAACCTTAAGACATATTTCCGCGGGTATGACGGTATGATAAAAGCTGTGGATGGGATATCTTTTTTCTTGAAAAAGGGAGAAGTACTTTCGCTTGTCGGAGAAAGCGGATGTGGAAAATCAGTAACGGTAAATACCATAATGGGACTTATAAAATCTCCTCCAGCAACAGTATCTGGAGAAATTATATACAATGGAAAAAATTTAGTCGGACTGAAACAGAATGAGTTTAAAAACATACGCGGAAATAAGATTTCTATGATCTTTCAGGAACCAATGTCTTCTTTTGATCCTCTCTATACTATAGGTCAACAGATAAATGAGATAGTAAAAACACATATAACGTCAAACAATGAAGAATCTAAAAAACTCATTATTCATGCACTCAAAAACGTTAATATACCTGAACCGGAAAAAAGATACAACGAGTATCCTCATGAGATGAGTGGAGGAATGCTGCAGAGAATTCTTATCGCTATGGCTTTAATAACTAATCCAGATATAATAATTGCTGATGAACCCACAACAGCACTTGATGTGACGATTCAGGCACAGGTATTGAAGCTGATGAAAGAGTTACAGAAACAGTATAACAGCTCTATAATATTTATTACTCATGATCTGGGTATAGTCTCAGAAATTGCTGATAGGGTTCATGTTATGTATGCAGGAAAAATAATCGAAAAAGCTTCTGTACAGGAAATATTTGACCATCCACTTCATCCTTATACCCAAGGTCTTTTAAACTCAAGAGTTAAAAAAGAGTATAAAGGTCGTGATCTGCCATTTATAGAGGGATATGTCCCAAAACCAAATGAATTTCCCAATGGATGCCGTTTTAACCCAAGATGCCCTTTCAAAAAAGATATATGTACTTCAGAAGAACCCAAAGAATCTTTAATTAATGAAGAGCATTCTGTTTGCTGCTGGCTTTACAAGGAAGGTGAAAACAATGAAAATTCTTGAAGCTATCTCGTTAAAGAAATATTTTCCTATAAGATCCGGAGTTTTTCTTCAGGTATGTGGAAACGTTAAAGCATTAGAAAAAGCAGACATCAAAATAGAGCAAGGGCAGACTATAGGGGTAGTCGGCGAGTCTGGATGCGGCAAAAGCACTCTCGGAAAGCTACTGCTTAAACTATATGATCCTACTGATGGCAAGATCATTTACACAGATAAAGAGAACAACTCTTACGATATTACTTCGAGAATAAGCAAGACGGTTGCCTCAAAATTCCGACGGGATGTTCAGATGATTTTTCAGAATCCTTTTGATTCACTTGATCCTCGAATGAATATATACGATATAATAAAAGAACCTATTGCAGCTAACGGCATGTATAAAAACAAAAGAGAAATGAACAACTATATCGCTTCATTACTTACAGGAGTCGGACTTTATCCGGAATACGCATCACGTTATCCGCACGAATTTTCAGGTGGTCAACGGCAAAGAATTGCTATTGCAAGAGCCATGGCCGTAATGCCAAGACTAATAGTGTGTGATGAACCTACATCCGCTCTGGATGTATCAGTTCAAAGCCAAATCATCAATCTTTTAAAGCATATTCAGCAGGAAAACAGGATGTCGCTTATTTTTATTTCTCATAACCTTGATGTAGTACACCATATGAGCGATAGGATAATAGTAATGTACCTTGGAAATATTGTTGAAAGCTGTGCCTCTGAAGAACTTTTTAACAATCCACTTCATCCTTATACAAAGACTCTCATGTCATGTATTCCTGCTTGGAATCCCAAAGAAAAAAAACTTGGGAAAACCATAACTGATGGTGAACCTCCAAGTCCTATAAATCCACCAAATGGCTGTCCTTTTCATCCGCGTTGTCCAGTAAAAATGGATGAATGTGAAAAAGTCAAGCCTATGGCATATGACTGTGGGGAGGGACACTCAGTGTCTTGCCACCTCTATAAAAAATAATAATGAACGCCAGACAGAAGAATACTCTTTGTCCGGCGTTTTTTAACCGATTATCTTTGAAGCAGCTTTTCTCAATCTGTTCATTATAGCTATTCCTATCGCCTTATCCGGAACACCTTCAATAATTATGGCATCATGAGATTTTTCATACTTTCTGAACATGGAAAATATTTTTGCGCCAATCTCGTATAGATTATTGATCGTTCCAATGCACTGCTTATCGTAGCCTATTGACTCAAATATATCTGCATGCTCTTTGAGAAATAAAAATATAGGATTCTCATAAAATGAAAGATTATCAGAAATTTGTAAAAGATCTATTTTCTGCTTATATTCAAAAAGAACTACCGGAACACAAGGACTGTAATGCCTGTACTTCATTCCTGGAGCAAGTGCTACATCAACAGTGCTCTGACCGTAAACAAAATCAGGTATAATAACTTTACCGAAGACTTCCTCTATCTTTTCAGGGGGAATGGGTCCGGGTCTTAAAATAACCGGAGTATTTCCGGTAACATCAACCACGGTAGACTCTATACCAAATTTCAAATTTCCTGAAGTAATTATATAGTCAACCTTCCCATTCATATCTTCTATTACATCTTCTGCATTGGTAGGACTGGGACGGCCTGATATATTGGCACTCGGAGCTGCTATCGGAAAACCTGAAAGTTCTATGAACTTTTGTGCAACCGGATGTGCAGGGAATCTTATTCCCACACTTTGTCTGGAAGCTGTGACTATATCTGGAATTATATCTCGCTTTTCCAGTACAAAGGTAATTGGACCGGGTACAAACTCACTGACCATATAAAGCAACTGGTCGCTTATATGAGCATACCTTTTGAATCCATCTATACAAGAAACATGGACAATCAAAGGATTATCAGAAGGACGGCCCTTTGCTGCAAAAATTTTCTGCACGGCATTCTTGCTTATGGCGTTTGCACCCAAACCATAAACAGTTTCGGTCGGAAAAACAACCGTGGAATCATCCTTTATTTTTTCTGCTGCTTCTATAAGCTTTGATATATCTGGATTGAAATCATCTACCTCTATCTTTTTGGTCTGAATAAACATATTAATCACCTTCATAAATTTTACCTGCAGACTATGTATGTACAAAAATATTATATATTCATTATTTGAAGTTTTGATTCATATTTTTTTAAATTGTAGACTCAATTTACATTTTCAGGACTATGAAAGTTTTTTCATGTAGGACTCAGAATTTCTTTGATTTTCAAAGAAAAAATATGATATTGATTTTTCCGTAATACCCATAGTCAATAAATTACTTTATGCAAAATAGCTTTTTAAATTTTTCAATGTTAGAATTTTATTATTACAGAAAAAGGAGGTAACATATGAATCTCAGTATTTACGATGGAAAGATAGCGAATATCGATTATTTGGACCTTCTGATGATTGATATACACGGTAATATCAGACACGTTAGCCTACCAAAAAATTATGTTTCTGAAAAGGTGATTAAAGAAGGAATAGGTTTTGACGCATCAAACTTTGGATTTGCAAAGATAGCGAAATCAGATATGGTAGCTGTTCCGGATATGAATACCGCTTTTCTTGAAGAAAAAGAAGGATATAAAATATTGCATGTGTTTTGTGATGTAATAAACCCATCTACCGGAGAGATATTTGACCAGTACCCAAGAAACATAATCAAAATGACGAAAGACTACCTCACCAAAAATATGATAGCCGAAGATTTAAAAATGCTCGTAGAACTTGAGTTTTACGTTTTTGACACAGTCAATTATTCCAGTGGAATTGATCATTCTTATTATAATGTCGAAAGTATTGAAGGAATAGGTGAAAGCTATAATACAGAAGCACGATTCGACATCAAGGCCGGATATCACAGACTTTATCCTGAAGAGAAATACTTTACATTCAGAAATGCTATTGTTGATCAAATGCAGGCTATAGGGATACCTGTAAAGTACCATCATCATGAAGTTGGAGCTTCTCAGCTAGAAATTGAACTTGATTTTATATCAATAGATCAGGTTGCAGATAAGGTCAGCCTCACAAAATGGATTATAAAGTCTATTGCTCAGGAGTTTGACTTCAAGGTCACCTTTATGCCTAAGCCTATGTATAAGATGCCTGGTAGCGGTATGCACGTTCACCAGTTTATGGAAAAAGGCGGAGCAAGTATTTTCATTGGAGATAAGATTCACGGACTGAGTGAACTTGCGCTTAATTATCTCTGTGGTATACTTGACCACAGTTTGTCTGGTTCGCTGTTAGGGTTTACCAACCCAAGTACCAACTCGTACAGAAGACTTGTGCCTGGTTATGAAGCGCCTATAAGCGCTACTTTTGCACAAGGAAGCAGAAGCGCTGCGATAAGAATACCTGGATATCTTAAGAAAAATTCAGTCAGAATAGAGTACAGAACAGCTGATGCTTCATGTAATATTTACTATGCACTTTCCGCAATGGTACTTGCTGGAATAGATGGTATCAACAAGAAAAGCGATCCTGTTAAAAAAGGCTATAATTCAGATGTTGAGCTTGAGGATAAGATTTTTCCAATTGATCTCAGAGCGGTTCTTAGTGGTCTTAAGAAAGACAGCGAGTATCTTAGGGTTGTTTTCCCAGAATCTCTTATCAATGAATGGATAAAAATAAAGTCCAAGGAAGCAGAGTATATTTATAATGCTCCCACTTCACAGGAATACGAGCTTTACTTCTAAAATAACAACAAAAAACAGGCGTTAAGCCTGTTTTTTGTTGTTATTTTCATCAGAATTTGTTTTATTACGTAAAAATTTATTCTGAGCTACTTCATCCATCTCTTTACTTTCAATCTTTCTCAGCTCAGTCATAAAATCATCATATTTTCTTTCTCTTAGCTTTTCAAGCACTTCCCTTTCATTCTTCTTTTTTAGATACTCTTGGCGCGCCACATTTTCTTCAGAAAGTTTTTTCTGAAGAAACTTTATCAAACGGATTCTTTCTTTTTTAAGAAACTCCCGATACTCTATAAGCTGCTGAAGTTTTTGGGGAGAAATTGTAAACTTAAGCTCATTATTAAATTCCCTTTCAAATTCACTTATCTTTAAATCAATCGTATGAATTCTTTCTTCAACTTCCTGCCTTTCTTTTATCTTCTTTGAAAGCTCTTCCCTAGCTAGATCTTCAAATTTTTTTCTTAACTTCATTATTCTCTCAAGGCTGAAGTTAAACCTCATGATTTTATACCATATCTGTCCAGCTTATAATAAAGGTTTCTCACTGTCAGACCGAGTCTTTTTGCCGCTTCTGTTTTGTTTCCGTGACAAACTTCAAGCATTTCTATTATAATTTTTTTCTCATATTCATCCAAAAGTTCTTTTATATTACCGGTACTGCGCTCATTGCTTTCGACAATATCTGGTATATGTGCAGAGGTTATTATTCTGTCAGCAGGACCAAGATTAAGAATGGCTCGATCAATAAGATTTTCCAGTTCTCTAATATTACCTAGCCAGTTGTAGTTAAGAAGTTTGCTTAAAGAATCCTCAGTAAAATCATAAATTATCCTTCCGTACTTTTGATTCAATGCGTGAAGTATCTGTTTTGCAAGCGCCGGGATATCTTCTTTTCTTTCTCGTAAAGGCGGAATATTAATGGTCACCACAGAAATTTTATAATATATTTCAGAAGAAAACTTACCTATGCTTGAAAGAGTTTTAAGATCATCAGGACTTGAAAATATCAATCTCACATCCGGCTTATAGTCATAACATTGACTATCAAACTCATTATCCTTAAGGTATTTTAGAATCTTTGACTGAACAAACGGAGTAGCTGACTGTATATTCTCAATAAACAAAGTTCCTCCATCTGCCTTTATAAAATAACTTCTTTCTCCGAAAAGAAATTCTTCTTGTTTATCAGGCATAACAAGACCAAGATTTATCTTTAAATATGGTTTTGAAGAACGTTCGCTTAAATTGTGAATGGCCTGTGCAAGAACTTCTTTTCCTACTCCGACCTCACCCTGTATTAAAATATTTACTTTTGTTTCTGCAGCTTTTTGAGATTGCTTGATGACATTTTGCATAGCAGAAGAAACCGCGACAATATCGTTGAACGTATGTCTAGCTTTTTCTTTTTTAAGAAGTCTTTTAGTAGCCTCCAACTCATTAAGCAGATTTTGAATTTCCGATATGTCGTGAATTACACCAACACTTCCCTTAAAATCATTTTTGACAAATATCGGTGTAACAGAAGCAATCACATCTTTTTTATTTTGACCAACCTGCATTTTTACATTCAAAATCGGTTTTTTTTCGCGTGCACATTTTATATGAAGACTCTCTCCCTCAGCAATATCTATTGTAGCAGGTTTACCTATTACTTCACGAGGAGTAAGTCCGGTTATCTTGGTATACGCTCTGTTAACCATGACAATACGCCCCTCTTCATCAGCCACAGATATAGCATCGGTTGTAGAATCAATAACCGATGTAAGCATCGCTTCTATCTCACGAAGATTAGTTACTTCCTCAGCCAGCTTCTGTACTGTAGTAACATCTCTGAAAACAGCAACCGAAGCAACTATCTCATTTTCTTCATTTCTTATAGGAAATCTAGAAGTAATAATGACTTTATTTCCAAGATTTTGAAGACGGTCAAGCTCTGATACGCCTGTCCTTAAAATTACATGCAGCCGGGTATTAGGAATTGTATCCACAACATTTTTATATAAGACAGCATCTTTCTCTACTCCAAGAATACCGCAGGCTGAATTGTTGAAAAATATTATATCCTCTCTCTCATCAACTGCCAGTATACCCTCCTGAAGCTGATTAAGTATCTCTAAAACAAGTTGTTCTTTAGTCAAAATAGTTCACCCCAATATATTAATAATTAATCGTCTATTAGCTTATGTTCCTGTACCCAACCATTAATGAGTTCAAGCTCCTGCATCACATCTACTACAGCTTCATATTCACTTTTTTTGAGAAATCTGTCCATTTCTGGAAAATTCTTTGTATGGTTTACAGGAACATATTGATCCATAAGACTAACAGCAATTCTATCTGAAAGGTCATACTTTATAAACTTAAGAGCCTGGATAGCCTGCTGGATGTTAGACGGCAGCACCAGTATTCTTAATATTATACCTCTTTTAAGAATATTTTCATTATCTAAAATAAAATCATTGCCTATCTGCCTGTACATTTCAAAAATAGCCTGTTCACATACAGTCCAGTAATCTTTTACTCCTGAATACTTTTTCCCGATAGCGTTGCTTGTATACCTTATATCTGCAAGATATATATCCACCACCCCATCAAGCAGTTTGAGCGTTTCAACACTTTCGTAAGATGAAGTATTCCATACAATAGGAAGTCTAAACCCTTTTTCTATTGCTATTATAAGAGCATCATATATAAACGGAAGATAAGCGGTCGCCGTTATAAGATCGAGATTTACTGCTTTTTTATTATTTTGTATCTCAAGAAAAATTTCTGAAAGCCCTTCTACTGTAATCTCTTTGCCAAATCCTTCTTGACTGAACTTAAAGTTTTGACAGTAAATACAGTTCATATTACAGTTGCTAAAAAAAATACCGCCTGCGCCGGTTTTACCGGTAAGAGGAGGTTCTTCCCCGGGATAAAGAACATACTCTGATATTCTAGTCATATCTCTTACTTTACAGTATCCTGGTTTTTCGGTTCTGTCAACCATACATCTGTGTGGACAAAGATCACAGCTCCTCAATTTCTTGTAAAGGAGCTCTTTTCTTCTTTTGAGCTCACCTGTTTTATAAAGATTTATATAAGAAGGCTCATTCACTTTTTAACTCCTCTGTAAGAATTTTTTGGCATGCTTGTTTTGCTGCAAGCTGCTCTGCAATTTTTTTTGACTGGCCATTTCCTGTACCACAGCTTAAACCGTTTATTCTTACTTCTATTGTGTAAAGTCTTGTATGGTCGGGACCGTTAGAATCAATCAGCACATATTCGGGAAGCACCTTATACTTTTCTTGGGTAATCTCCTGAAGCTTGGTTTTATAATCTAAAAACAGTACACCATTTATAGCCTCTTTTACATAAAAATCTATATACTTTAAGATAAATGATTTTGCATACTCATAACCCAATGACAAATAAATTGCAGCAATTAATGCTTCAGTTGTATCAGCAAGTATGGAAGATTTCATCCTGCCGCCGTACTTTTCCTCACCAGAACCTAAAAAGATATACTTTTCCACACCTATTTCTTTGGCTACTTCAGACAGCACAACCTCACTCGCAACTGTTGCCCTGATTTTTGACATATCTCCTTCTGAAAGTTTATACTCAAGATAAAGATACTCCGAAAGAACCAGCTCAAGAACAGCATCTCCCAGAAATTCTAGTCTTTCATTAGAAGAAATATGCCTATCTTTATTACTTTTTTCAAAAACATAAGATGTATGGCATAAGGAGTTAAATATAAGCTGTTCATTAATCCCCTGAGGAAGATTAAACTCTTTAATTGCGTTTTCTATAACTTTTTTTTCATTAAACATGTCTTCTCCTTTGTACTGACTACTTTCCGTTCGTTATATCTTCTGAGTCTTCTTCATAGAAAGCTTGTTCCTTGTTCTTCCCTCTGAATGACTCTTTCTCTGTTTCAAAAGTAATAAAACTATTATTTTTAAAAAAGTCAAATGGTACTTTAATAAGAATGGGCTGATTCTCCTCAATGGTCTGTAAAGTTACTTCTTTCAAAAAAACATTAACAGTTATTACCCTAGCCGGTTTTCCGTCATACTCTATGGTTGTGTTCTCATAAGGAACACCCTGCATTACTTCTTCGTAAAACTGATTTTCATATTTGAGACAACAAAGGAGCTTTCCGCATCTTCCAGAAATTTTAGCTGTATTTATCATCATTTGTTGAGTTTTTGCTAATTCCATTTTTATTGAATCAAACTCCCTTAAAAATCTACAGCAGCATGAAACCTGTCCACACAGTCCTAGAGAGCCTTTTATTTTGACTTCGTCACGGATACCAACTTGTCTCAGTTCAATCCTGACTCTGTACTTTTTTGCAAGTTCTTTTACCAGCTCACGAAAATCAACTCTGGAGTCAGCTCCAAAATAGATTACTAGCCTTGACTTATCGAAAGTATACTTCGATTTAAGACATCTCATCTTCAGATTAAGCTCTTTTACTTTTTCTTTGGTATATTCCGTCACTTCACATGCTTCACATAGTGCTTTGTTATACTCTACCATATCTTCTGACGTAAGTCTGCGTATTATAGTTGTAGGTTCGTATCCAATTTGATCAAAGCTCATCTCTCTAGGACCAAAAACAACTTTTCCGATATCTTCTCCAAGTTCTGTATTTATTATAACAAGATCACCTTTTTTTATTTCTTCTTGATCTCCAATATAAGAAAAATAGTATATTTTCTCTAACTCCATCTGTTCTATACCATAAACATTTGCTGTCATTTCAAGCATTCTATTATCCTCCTTATTTCAAAAGAAAAAAACATTCAGCTATCCTGAAAAAATGTGAAAATACTTCAAGTTCAAAATTAAATTTAGATACTGTTGCAGCGCTTAACACCTCAAAATGCCTTATTGTGTCGTAAATAATATTGCTGTTAAAATTAAGATTCTGTGTTCCGAAAAAAATAGCTGCCCCGGAGTTATCCATATACTTCCATCTGGTTCCAAGCTTACAGACAAATGCATCATGAAGAAAAGAAATACCGTTTTTGGATAGGTACTTAAGAAATTCAAGCGGATCTACAGTCTCTTTTACACGACCAACACTTGCAACAGTATTAAAAAAATTCTTTTCATTCATTGCAGAAATAACTGTCAAAAACCGGAAGTATGAAAAAATGAATCCTAATCGCTCCGGCACCGTACTTAAGCCTACAGAAAGACTATCTATAAGAAAGTCTATATCGGTAGTATCAAAATAATTTTTTGCAGTTTCAACTATACTTTCTTTATCAGATTCCAGAAGATATCTAATTATTTCATAATCAGAGTTTATAACCGGAGCAATCAAATTAAGATTTTCCTTAAATCTTTCTGATAACTCCTTCCTCATTTCCATGGGAAAAGGAATATTTATCTTTAAAAATCTGCTTTTTACTGTGGAAAGAAGAGAGTTCCATCTGGTTGTAAAAGCTATTATAATCATAAAATCGGGAGGCTCTTCAAGAATCTTCAGAAAAGCATTGATTGCTTCGACTGTCATAGTCTCTATATCATTTATTATAACAACTTTTTTATCAGAATAAACCGGACGACAAAGACTAAACTCCTTTATTTCACGTACAGAGTCAATTTTTATATTTCCTTTATCAGGCTTAATTGTCATTACTTCATAAGGACTTAGTCCCTCTGTTCTTTTAGAAATTTCTACTGCAACATGCTTGTTAAGAGTACCGTCAAAAGAAACCATACACAAGGAACATCCTTTATATGAGTTCATGTTAATAATGATTTTTTCTAACCATTCTTCAAACATTTTTATCTCCGCTCAACGGTACAGATCAACCAAAAGACCATTTACTTCACCTATTCTTGAAGCATAAAAAAGAGTATCTTTCTCTTTTTTGAACACTGCCTGGGTTATCTGACCTATCTTCTCATCAATTACTTCAGCTATAACGTGAAGTCTGGGATAATCCACATCCATTCCCAGTTCTTCTTTAATTTTATAAAGTTTTTTTTCAATCTTTTGTAAATACTCTTTTATAGCACTTTTATATCTTTTCAAATTCCATTCTGTTGGTGAACGAACAAAAGAATTCCCAAATCCAAAAATCATATCTATTAATTTCTTAAGTTCCTTCTCTGTAAGCTCATAGTCCTTAGTAAGTAGTATATCAAAAAAATCATCTGAACTTTCTTCACTTTTTCCTGTTGATGAAGATTTTTTCTTATTAACTTTTTTATTCTTTATCTTTTCACTTTCCGGATTTTTATTATCAGAAGCAGGATTAATAAACATATATCACCTTCCGTAAATCATTTTTTGTATTTCATCCATTAATTCCTTCTCCAAATTGGATCTTTCAACTTTTTTTACTATCTTTCCTTTTACAAATATCACTCCGGCTCCGCCGCTTCCTGCAATTGCTATATCAGCATCTTTTGCTTCTCCGGGACCATTGACTACGCATCCCATAACTGCTATCGTGATTTGCTGATGAATTTCTGCCGTCATTATCTTTACCTTTTCAGCCAGATCAGCAACGTCTATCTGAGTTCTAGCACACGTAGGACACGCAATTACTCTTGGTCCTTTAAGATATCCCAAAAGAGTCAGCATTTTTTTGGCTGCAGTTACCTCCTGAAGAGGATCTCCCGAAATAGATACTCTGATTGTATCACCTATTTTATTAAATAAAAGAGAACCTATTCCGGCAGATGAGAGAATAATAGAGTCCTCCCATACTCCTGCCTCAGTAACTCCAAGGTGCATCGGATAATCAACCTTTCCGGCAACATAAAGATTTGCATTATAAGTCTCCATAGCATCAGATGATTTCAACGAAAGAACAACGTCACCAAATTCCATGGACTCAAGTATTCTTAACTCTTCAAGACAGCTTTCGGCAAGTGCTTTATACCCTTCAAGATGTGAAAATTCTTTTTTTATCGAGCCAGAATTTACACCTATCCTTATTGGGACTCCGTACTCTCTTGCAGTATTTACCACTTCTCGAACTTTCCATTCTGCGCCTATATTCCCAGGGTTAAGTCTTATTTTAGAAGCTCCTGCTTTAATTGATTCAACAGCCACTCTGTAATCAAAGTGTATATCTGCACACAACGGAACCTTTGAACTTGCACATATTATTCTAAAAGACTCTATATCATCAAGAGATCTTACAGATACTCTTATTAACTGAGCTCCAAGTTCATACAGATTATTGATTTGATTAAGAGTAGAGCTTATATCCAAAGTATCAGTATTTGTCATAGATTGAATTACAATTTCATGCTCGCCGCCTATAAAAATATTTTTGACTTTTACAGTTTTTTTTGAAAACATACTCCACCTACTTCATAAATCTTGTAATATCGTTAAAAGTAACGTACACCATCAGAACCATAAGTAAAGCAAATCCTATAAAATGAACTATTGCCTCTACTTTAGGATTTACCTTTCTGCGGCTTATCATCTCATAAAGAGAAAATACTATTCGTCCTCCATCTAATGCAGGTAAAGGAAGAAGATTAAATATTCCTAGATTCAACGTTATAAGGGCAATAAGGCTTAATATGCTTTCTATTCCAGCCTGAGCAGCCTGACCAATTATATTGGCTATTCCCACTGGCCCCATGAGATCATTTGTGTCGGCTTTACCTGTAAAAAGCTGCCCTATGGACTGAAGCATTGCTTTAAGCAGACTGTTTGCCCATTGTATCGAAACTCCTATAACTTCGGCTCCCTTTGGTCTCCATTTTCCATACCCCTGGGCTACAGCATTAACAGAAGAAAGGAGTTGCATAAACTCACTTTTTTCAATATTAATAATAATCTCATTACCTTCTCTTAGAATTTTTATAAAGATATCGTTCCCCAAAAAAGGAGAAAAGTATTTTGTTGTACGGTTTGCCTCTGTCTGAAGATAAAACTGCCCTGAAGAAAGAGACAACTTAGTTATGCTTTCAAGAAAGTCGGTTCCTCCATTTATTTCAAAATCATCTATTGCTATTATCTTATCGCCTTTTTGAAATTTTCCCTGATTAATATTTATGATATTTGAGAATACTGCGAAATATACACCTATAGTATAACGTTCTTTTTCAGTAGAATAGGAACTAAGCTTTCCTCTTAAAAAAGTTTCTCCTTCAAACTCAAGATTGATAGGGTCACCTGCTTCAAGTCTTGAAAAAACCTCACCTATTTTATCCGATCCGTTGATTTTTAAAAGTTCTTTATTGGAAAGTTCTTCAAGATTTCCTTCGTATTCAAAGTAATCAAGTACTATAGTATCCACTTGTTCCGTATAAGAAGGAAAAACAGAAAGCTCCTTTATCTTGCCGGAACTCACAACCTGCATATCAACTTTTTTACCTTCTGCAATATTAAGACTCAAAATAGAACGGTCAAAAGCATACCCAGAGTTAACTTTTTTGATGATATCTCCAGAAAGTAAGCCTGCTTCATCGGCAGGAGAACCAGGTATTACTTTTTCAATTACTACCTCATTGAATCCATACACCATCCCGGAAAATCCTATGACAATATAGCCCAGAAGAATTGAAAATAAAGGTCCAGCAAGTGCAATAACAAGCTTTTGCCATGGTTTTTTGTTTATAAAAAGTCCATTATCAGAAGGATCATAGTTTTCATTTCCGTTGTCTTCTCCTGCAAGTCTCACATAGCCACCTAAAGGAAAAACATTGAATCTGAACTGAGTATACTTGCCTTTAAGCTTAAAAAGCGCAGGACCAAAACCAATGGCAAACTCTTCAACTCTTGTTTTCAGTGAAACAGCCGCCAGATAATGTCCAAATTCGTGAACAACAACTAAAACAGTTATTATAAGCAAAAACCATACTATAGCCATCATCTATCACCACCAATAATTTCATATGTTTTTCTTCTGAAAAGTTCATCATAAAAACTTATTTCTTCAAGATCATTGAGCTCTGTTTTAGATTCATTAACCGAGCTTATCACAGCATAAACCAGTTTATAAATATCTGGAAAGCTTATCCGCTTATTTAAAAACATCTCTACTGCAGCTTCATCACTTGCATTGTAGGCTATATGAAGCAACTGATTCCCAAGAATATCAAAAGCAAGCTTCAACGAAGGGTACCTCTGATAGTCAACATTTTCAAAAAGTAACGGTTCTGAATACAGATCAGGTCCTCCATAATCCAATCTTGAACGTTGCGGATAGGTGATTGAATATGCAATCGGTATTCTCATATCAGCTCGGCCATAGTGGATCTTGTATACTCCGTCAGTAAATTTTACAGCAGAATGCACCATGCTTTTTCTGTTAATAAGAACCTTAATAGAAGAAGTTTTAAAAAGATAAAATGCTTCCATTACTTCTAATCCTTTATTTATCATACTTGCAGAATCAACAGTGATTCTGGCTCCCATTTTCCAAACAGGATGGCTGAGAACTTTTTCAGGAGTTATACTGGTGAAATTTTCTAAGGGAAGATCCCTCAAAGAACCACCCGATGCTGTTATAATTAACTCTTGAATAGCACTCTTTTCACCCTGCAAAAGCTGAAAAATTGCACTGTGCTCACTATCCACAGGAATTATCTGTGTAGAGTACCTTTGAGCTGCATTAAAAATCATGTTCCCACCGCATACTATCGATTCTTTGTTTGCAAGACACACTCTTTCAGAATTTCTTATTGCGCATAAAGTGTTTGAAAGACTTCTAAAACCTGAGGATCCCACTACTGTTATATCAGGACAAAGCTCTTCTATGCTGCTATTGATGCTTTCAAAACCTCTCCTTATAACAGTGCTATTATACTTCTGTGGAACAGCAACATTATTATCCGCAACACAACAGAATCTTGGAGAGAACTCTTCTATTATTGGAACAGCTCTTTCCCATCTGGAATTAAGAGAGATACCAACTACTCTGTATTCAAAGCCTTGAGCATTTAAAGTCCTTAATACATCGAGTGTCTGGTCTCCTATACTCCCTGTGGCTCCGACGATAAATACCTTTTTTGACAACTTAGCACCT
>JAKJGQ010000030.1 GCA_022704305.1 Thermotogae bacterium
GGTTACCGAAACTATGATATCTTTAAGTATATCAGAAACCTTATCCTGCTTATAGATAAAGTTTACTCCGGCTTTTTCTAGCTTTTCCACAAGTGTGCAGCTGGATTGAGAAGAAAAAAAAGAGACTATTGAACGTGCCATATCTTCTCCGATTCCTTCTAAGGTTGTCAGTTCATGAATGCTTGATTTAGCAATTACTCTGAGATCTTTAAAATTTATTGCCAGATCTCTGGCGGTTTTTTTCCCTACCAAAGGTATTCCTATTCCACACAAAAGTCTTTCAAGACTAGAATTTTTGGATTTTTCTATCTGATCCATAAGATTAGATATGGTTTTGATTCCTATTCCACTTCCAAGGGAAGCTATCTTCAGTTCATCAAGATAGTATATATCAGAGATATCCTTTATGTACCCTGCCTGAGCAAGCCTTTCAATTATTTTAGGACCCATACCGTCTATATTCATGGCATCTTTGGATACAAAATTTTCAATACTGCGGATAATTTTTTCCGGACAAAGCGGGTTAAGGCATCGCACTGCAACTTCCTGTGGAGAAAGTTTTCCTGTGGTATAACCACATACCGGACAGGATTGCGGAAAAATGACTTTTTTCTCTTGTCCACTTCTTTTTTCAGGTATTGAACGGATTACCTGGGGAATTATTCCTCCTGCTTTTTCAACCAGAACGTAATCATTTTCCATTATATCGCGTTCTGCTATATACTCAAAGTTGTGAAGACTTGCTCGTTTTACTGTTGTTCCTTCAAGTTGCACCGGTTCAAGCTCCGCTACCGGAGTTATTATTCCTGTGCTTCCCACCTGCAAATTGATTTTGATTATCCGAGTAATCTTTTTTTCCGAAGTATATTTATATGCTATTGCCCATCTTGGGGATCTTATGGTTTGACCTAAAATCTGTTGCTTAGTGAATGAATTAACTTTTACAACAATGCCGTCAGTTTCATATGGCAAAGTTTTCCGTTGTGTATCCCATTTTCTCCAGTACTCTGTTACAGAATCAATGCTTTTGGCGAGCATATACTCTTTATTTACGCTAAAACCAATTTTATCAAGATACTCAAGAGCCTGCAGCTGTGTTTCAATTTTTAATGCAGAAGGATCGATAATATAGTACATAAATGAACTAAGGTGCCTCTTAGCAACTTCCATACTGTCAAGGAGCTTTAGAGTACCTGCTGTTGCGTTTCTAGGATTAGCAAAAACTGTCAGACCTAAGGCATCACGTTCGTTATTTATCCGTTCAAACTCTCTGTTAGGCATATAGACTTCGCCGCGGACTTGTAGATCTATATCAGCATTCAACTTAAGAGGTATCGAATGCAAGGTTTTAATATTTATTGTGACATCTTCGCCAGCAATTCCGTCACCTCTTGTAAGTGCCTGAACAAGTATTCCTTTTTCGTAACTAAGAGATATTGAAACTCCATCGATTTTCAGTTCACATAGATACTCCGGAGATTGCCCATCAAGACCTTTCAATACCCTGTCATTAAAAGCTTTTATATCCTCGTCATTATATGTGTTGTCGAGCGAAAGCATCGGTATTGAATGAGGAATCTTTGCAAAACCAGATACTGCGGCCGAGCCTACTCTGAAAGATGGAGAGTCGGGAGATTTTATCTGGGGATAAAGAGACTCGATCTCAACCAGCCTTTTGAAAAGCTTATCATACTCTTCATCTGAAATAACAGGATTGGCAAGGACGAAGTATTTATAATTGTGTGCAAGTACTTCGTTTTTCAATTGTTCATATTCGTTTACTATATTTTTCGGGATCATAGATTTTCTTCTGGCACACTCCTTTCTATAAGTACAAAGGCTGTCGCATATTCATCTTCATGCGAAATGGAAATATGAAGCTTAATGTTTCCAAGCACAGAAAAAAGATAATCATGAGTTGATTTTGAGAAAAAAGGCTTACCGTTCGGAAGTGCAAGAACTTCGATCTGATCAAAAGGGATAAATGAACCGCTGGCTTTGATCAAAGCTTCTTTAGCCGCAAAGCGTCCTGCCGCAAACTCTTTTTTTCTTTTTTCTGAGGAAAAAGAAAGATACATCCTAAACTCGCTTTCAGAAAGGATTTTTTTTATTAATGGATCTGTAAGCCTTTGAATCCTGACTATGTCCGTACCTATGCCTGTTATCATGAGTAATTAAACCTTACAACAGAATTTTCAGAAAGGGGCTGAATAAAACTTTCTGCTCTGTTTCCGTTGATAAAAAATTCAAAAGAATGAATTTTTTGAGTTTCAATTGATAGAAATGCCAGTATATCAAGAAGAGTCGGATCTCTAGGAACAATTTCTACGAGATAGTTCGAGCCTTCGCTTACTGTTGTTTGCAGATCAATTGGTTTGCCGGAGTTTTTTACAATGATCTCCTCACATGGCATCTCCAAAATCTGATCATTGAAGAGTACTTTTCTTTTTTTCAATTCTGTACAGGTAAACTCCCTTATTGAAGGAAGGTTGACCGGATGTATTTCCAGCCTGTCATTGTAATTTATAAGATATGAGTCAGAAAGTATTTCTCCATTTTTGCTTACAGCCAGACCTGCAGGCACTTCATAAGGAACTGCGTTAAGTGTGAATACTACATTTTTCTGAAACTCTCCTATCAACTCTTTTAAAGAAGGATTTTTGGTTGAAATGATGTCAGTATCGTTTATAATAGTATCGGCTGTAAGTTTTTGTCCGTTGCGGAAAACCTGAGGAATGAAATTTTTTTTCTCACCGTTTATATAGTATTCACCCGGATTGATTATGTCTCGTACCTTGAGTATAAGCTCGGGGCCAGACTGAGGTTCTCCTATTTCTATCGAATCAGAAGGCTTTATAAAAGATTTTAGAGTTGCCGGAATTCCATTGATTCTTATTGGGGCTTCTTTTCCCATATTTCCTTTTTTTATCACCAGTTTCTTATCAACTTCCACAGATATGGCAGGAGAAGGTTTCCCTATCAGTTGGTTTATAGTGTATCCTGCTTGAAGGAGAACTTGCATAACGGTGAGATCGTTTCCTATCATCATCATATTTACAGTTTTTCCATTTACGGTTACAGTGTTAAAAACATTTCCTTCTTTTCTAAGGGCAACGTTGGCGATTCCTATGGGAGTGATAAACTCGCTTCCGTTAAGCTTTTCATTTTCAAAAACAAGAGTACTTAAACTCGAAGCTTCTTTCAAAGCTACTCTATTTGGTATAAGTGAAAGCTTTTCGGCCAGTTTTTCCTTGAAACCAGCTGCCTTTCCGCCACCCCCGACAATCATAACGGCTACTGGAGGTTTTCCGTTAAGTTCCAGAATTTTTTCAGATATTTTTGAAGTAATTTCATCCAGTACGGGAGCAATTATATTTTTTATATCCTGAGCAGAAGTTTTCTGATCAAAATCAAGAATATCCTTATATACAAATTCCTGTTGTACTGAAAGATTTCTTTTGATATTTTCTGCAGTTACAAAATCAACCAAAAGTGCTTTGGTAATTGCCTCAGTAATCTCATCACCGGCAAGGGGAACCATACCGTAACCTATGATGGTACCATCTGAAGAAATTGCAATATCACTTGTTCCGGCTCCGACATCAACCATTACGATATTAAGGTTTCGAAGATCAGGAGGAACTATTAAGTTCATAGCGGCTATAGGTTCAAGTGTTATATGTACCGGAGTCAGGTTATTTATTTCTAGAACTGTCATCATGGCCTGAACAACGTTTTTGGGTAGAAATGCGGCAATTACTTTTACACTGGCTTTTTCGCCGCGCTGCCCGTCAAGTTTCTTTATCCACTCATCGTTAAGCTTGTAGTACAGAACTGAATAACCGACACAATACATACCGGATGAGAAGTTGTCAAGATTTTCAGTGGCCGTTTTGACAGCATCAAGTTCTATTTTGCGGATAGTATCTTCCTGGATATATTTTATAGAAGAAATATCCATAGAAGACTCTCCGGTAGAGGTTATCAAAAATCTTCCGGCAAGAGCTACGGCTACGGTGTCAATTTTTTCCCCAGAAAGTTCTTTAAGCTGGGTGACTACTTTATTGACTCCTTTGGCAACCTTATGAATATCATGAATTTGTCCGTCAATCATAGCACGGTTTTCATGTTCTCTCATGATACAGTGGTGAATTATAATGTTCTCCTCTTCATCAATATCTGCCAGAACAGCCTTTAAAGTTCTTGTTCCTACATCCAGAGCAAATATCATTAAGCTACACCTCCACTACTGTTACTCCACTTCCACCCTCGCCTGTTTTTCCAAGTCTGAAGCCTTTTATTTTTCTACAGGCTCTGAGATACTTCCATACTCCTTGTGAAAGCTTTCCTGTTCCTTTTCCGTGAATAATGTATCCAAACTGTTTTTCATACATTATCAGTTCTGATATATACTGTTCTATTTCAGGTATGGCTTCATCAACTGTATGCCCGCGAATATCAAGCTCTTTAAAAAACTGCTTAGCCGAAGGGTTGGCCTGAAAAGACTGATCTTTTATGGATTCGGTTTTTCCTTTTTTGGAAGGCCTGATCTGAGTAAGGTCATATGTGAGCTTGACAGGCGAGTTAAGAAGCTTAATAACCGCTTTGTTGCTTTTGATCTGTTCTATTATTCCCTCTTCTTTTCCCGGAAGAACCACGGTCATTCCTACTTTTAAATCTTCAATCATTTCTGAAGGTTCTTCCTGAGGTTCAAGGTTTTCTATCTCGGTTCCTATACGAGAGAGCTCCTTTTGATACTCTTTTATGGAGGAAAAATTATTTCTGCTTATATCCTGCCTTGCCATACTTATAAGAGATTCAATTTCAGACTTAATACTCTTAATCTTCAGTCTAAGATTATAGATTTCTTTATCAGCCTTTTCAAGTTCTTTCTTCTTTAAGTATTCAAGTTGTACAAGATACTGGGATTTAAGTCGGTCCACTTCAATACGTTCTCTTTTGAGTTCATCCTTTTCTGCTGCAACATTTTCATATACAGTGCTGAGCTTGGAAAAAAGTTCTTCGTGTTTTATGTACTCTTTATCTATATTTTCTTTTGCCTGAGTTATGATACTTTCAGCAAAACCCATTTTTTGGGCTATTTCTATTGCATGAGATGCTCCTGGAACTCCTATCATAAAATGATAAGTTGGCTTTAGAGTATCGATATCGAATGACATTGATGCGGTTGAAAGCCTGGGTTCCTTGAGAGAGAATGTTTTTATTTCAGAAAGATGAGAGGTGATGAATATCATAGCTCCTTTGTCCAATAAATCTTTTATAAGAGCATTGCCTAAAGCTGCTCCTTCAATAGGATCAGTACCAGTTCCAAGTTCATCAATAATGACTATGCTCTTTCCGTCTGCCTGGGAGACTATATCTTTTTGATTTTTTAGGTGTCCTGAAAAGGTGCTCAGGTTTTGTGCAATACTTTGTTCATCACCTATATCGGTAAGAATATTTTCAACAAAAGGGATACTGCATCCGACAGTTGTTACAGGCAGGGCACTGTGAGTCAGAACAAAAGCTATTCCAATTGATTTTATAGCTACAGTTTTACCGCCAGTATTAGGACCTGTAATTATTATGCCGCGGTTTTCAAGGATAAACGAAAGTGGAACAGCATTTTTCTGCTCAAGCAGAGGATGCTTAAGATCAACAAAGGAAATTGCCGAGGCTTGAGAAGCAGGTACAAAAAAATCTGCTTTGTAAGCTATACAGTAACGTGCTTTTCCTATTAAACAGTCTAAATAAGATACGATCTCAATATTTTTTTCAAGTGAGTTTAAAATCTTGTTTGTAGTGAAGTTCAGTTCTGAAAGAATGCGGTATACTTCGGCTTTTTCTTCATCACAAAGTATGATTATGCGTTCGTTCAGTTCAACAGTAGCTTCAGGTTCTATATACAGCGAAAAACCGGAATCAGATTTTCCTACGAGCATTCCTGGTACATTTCCTCTGAACTCGCCTCTCACTACTAAGCATAGTCTTGAATTACGTATAACGGGCTTATCTATAGCAAGGTATTTGGCGTACTTCTGGGCAAGAGCGTTTATATTTGAATTTACAAGGACTCGTGTCTTGTTAAGATCCTTGCGTATACGCGAAAGCTCTGCCGAAGCAGAGTCCATAATTTCACCTTCCTGCGATACAGTTTTATAAACTTTATCAACGTATTCTTTGTGCAAAACAATACTTTGAAGTATCATGAGAAGTCTTTCAGTGTAAAATTCTTCGTTTTTTGGAAAGGCTGCATTAAGGTGATTAAGAAAATTAGCAATCTTTCTGAACTCGATAGGTTCAAGAAAAGAACCCTGCTTCAATTTTCCTAGAATCTCTCTTATATCAGCCAGGCCATAAAGTTCAAACTCCCTTCCGGATTTATAGATATCAAAAACGTCCTGTGAAAGGATAGTTTCACGTTTTAATATATTATAATCTTTTATAGGGACGATATTTTTATAAAAATAATCTTTTCCGTATGGAGTAACACAAAAATTGGAGATCAATTCGAATATTTTTTCTATTTCAAGATCTGCTCTGAAATTACTCAAAATTTAAAACTCACCCCCACGGTTATAGGAATAGAATTAACAGCAATGGTATTATTTTTATTCACATAGTAGTATCGAATATCGTATCCGGCATTTATAAACAGAAAATCCCAGTTAAATCCACCACTCATAAGTATCTCTGTGGAGTATGTTTTAAAATTATCATCAGTATGAACTCCTCCATATGCACATACGTCAAAATTTATGCTTTGAAAAAGCTTGGAGGTATAAACAACATTTAGACCCATGGAGTAGGAAATATCTTTCACATCTGCATTAAGCTGGGGATATGATCCTGTCTGTTTGTCAAATAGATTGTAAAAAAATCCAATATACGGACCATAAAGAATTTCCTTACTGTCCTCAGTAGGAATAAGATAGCTAACCCTTATACCTGTATAGTTGAGTTTCTGACTCCTATCATAAGCGCTTGGTATGCCAGAAGAAGTCTGAACAGTTGCGTCAAGTGTGAATGAATAGCTGGTATTTACAAGTATATCGAAAGAAAATGCCGATATAAAAATAATAAAGGACAATAACGACATCACAATAAGTTTTTTCATGCCATATCCCTCTCCTTTGACCTTATAAAAGCATCAATTGCTTCTTTTATTTTCTGATGATCCAGTCCGCACATATTCAAAAGTTCCTGCCGCGAACCGGCGGGAATGAAAGAATCTTTGATTCCGAAAGGCAAAACATTTTTTCCATATAGTTTAAATATCTCTTCATTGAATCCGCCCTTTAAAGAGCCCTCTTCAAAAACAAGTATGTTTTCTGCTTTTTGAGTAAGCTCCTGCATAACTGCCGTATCAAGGGGTTTTATGCTTCGTACTCCAATGACGTTTATATCGTAGTCTTTTACGCATTCTTTGAGTGTTTTGCATATGGTTCCTACTCCAAGAATATAATTTTTGGAAGTACTTTTTTTAATATATATCCATTTTTCGTTGACAGTCTTCAAACTGTCAAGGATATTCTGGATGGTATTGTTTTCATATTCTTTTGGATAGCGTATAAAGGTAGGTTCCTTTATTCCGTTTACAACCGCTGTATATATCATGTCCGCAAGATCCTGACCGTCCAGAGGAGTTAATATCCTGATATCGGGTATGAGCCTGAGAAAAGAAATATCAAAAACACCGTGGTGGGTTGGTCCGTCTTCTCCGACAAGTCCTGCTCTGTCAAGCAGGAAAAGAACAGGTGCGTTTTGTAAGGCAACATCGTGTACTATTGAATCAAATGCCCGTTGCATAAAAGTCGAGTATATAGCTACAACTGGCAATATACCATTGAGAGAAAATGCTGCAGCAGCAGTGACTATACTTGGTTCGGTTATACCCATATCTAGTACTTTTCCCGGAGCTACTTTTTTTAGCTCTTCAAGTCCAGTCCCATCGGACATAGCAGCAGTAAAAGATATGAAATCATATCCCTTTAAATGAGCCAAAACCTTGCCTACTATTGTACTATACGAAGGATTTTTGTTTTCTGAAGGTTTTGAAACGCCGTGGAACTTAGTAGGATTTTTCTCTGCTTCTTCAAGACCTTTTCCCTTTTTAGTTATTACATGAAGTATCGCAGGGCTGTCGTTGTATTCCTTAAGCAGAGAAAGAGCTACATCCAACTCACTTATATTATGACCATCAACTGGTCCAAAATATTTAATGCCCATATCTTCAAAGTATCCCACAGGACTTCTGTAAACGCTATACTTTATGGAATCCTTAATTTTTTTGAGAACAATTTCAAGATCCTGGCCGAAAGGCGCTTCGCTCAAAGAGTCCTTTACAAACTGTTTAAACTGATAATACTCGCGTTTGGCTCTTAAACGAGAAAAAATACCGGCAAGTGCTCCTACGTTATTGGAGATAGACATGTCGTTATTATTTAGAATTATCTTTATATTTGCATTCTGATACTTTAGTTGATTTAACGACTCAAGAGCCATTCCACAGTTTATCGAACCATCACCGATTACCGCAATTACAGAACGGTTATTGTTTTTGTAGGAATCTGCAAGAGAGTATCCCAATGCTGCAGATATTGATGTGCCTGCATGCCCAGTTCCAAAACGGTCATAGAAGGATTCTTTTATACTTGTAAATCCGCTTATGCCGTTCAGAGAACGTAAAGTACTGAAAGAGTTCCATCTTCCGGTAAGCAGTTTGTGGACATATGATTGATGACTGGTATCCCATATAACTACATCCTGTGAAGGATCAAAAACCCTGTACAATGACAGGGTGAGTTCTACAACTCCAAAATTTGATGCCAGATGACCGTTGTTGGAAAATACCACTTTTTTTATATACTGGCGTATTTCCTGCGCAAGTTCATCCAACTGATCGTAATCCATCTGTCTTAAAAGCTTGTATAGCGGTTGCTCTTGCATTTCAATCACTGGCCTTATGGCTTATTATATCAGAATCTCTGGAAATTCTGTCCAAAATTCCGTTTACAAATTTGGAAGATTCATCGTCACAGTATTTTTTTGATATCTCTACTGATTCATCAAAGATTACTTTTAAAGGTATTTCAGGTTTTTTAAGAATTTCAAACACAGACATGCGCAGAATACATTTTTCTATATTACCAAGTCTAGAAAAAGTCCAATTTTCAAGATGCTTTTCTATAATGGCATCTATAAGCTGCCTGTTCTGGTTAATCCCTACGACATACTCGTATGCCACAGAATAATATTTCTTAGGAAGTTTTTTAAAATTCATACTGTCTTCCAAAGAAAAAATAAGCATGTCCTGCGACACGTCGGAAAAATTAATTTGAAAAGTACTTTCTACAACACATTCTCTAAGAATCCGTAAAGGGGTTTCCATTCTGACACTCGCTTTCTTAAATTATTATTTGTTAGCCTGTTCCTCTCCATTATCGCCATTGTGTTCTTCCTGAGCTTCTTCAAGTTCATGTTCCTCTGTATCGTCAGATTCAGGATACTCAAGTTCTTCAATAGTTATATCAATTGTTGCTACATTTATCTCAGACATTTTTTCTACTTCTTCCTTAACGAGTATTTGCAATTTTTTTGTAAAATCAATTAAGTTTTCACCGTACTTTCCCGTTATTTTGAGTCCTATTGAAACACTCCCGTTCTCGTCTGCTGTAATGCGGACGTTTTTTGGAAGATCTCTTTTTACTTTATCTGTATATATTTTTTCTGCTTTCAGAAAAGTTTCAACCGTCTTTAGTGTAATATCTTTTAAAACAGCTTCAGAAATACTTATTTCTCCAAATGTATTATGTTGATTTACTGGCATTTTTTTCCCTCCTCAGTGCTTTTAGATTTTTGTTTTTAAAGAGACAATCAAACTAGAGTTTTATTATCTCTTTTGTGAGCGAACAGAAGTTCTGATGTCCTTTCTCTGTCAGAAGTATAGTATCTTCTACTCGTACACCAAAGTCGCCCGGAAAATATACTCCTGGTTCTATGGTAAATACATTTCCGCTTTCAAGGATATAAGAACTGTTTTTGCTTATTTTTGGTTCTTCGTGAACGTCATAGCCCACACCATGTCCAAGAGTATGAGTAAAATAACTGCTGAGACCGTACTTTTTAATGATTCCGCGTGCAACACCATCCAAATCACTGCTCAGCATACCCGGTCTGCTAGCTTCAATAGCTAAATTCTGAGCTGATAAAATAACATCGTAAGCCTTTTTATACCTTGGATCTATTTTATTAACACAAAAAACACGGGTTATATCAGAATTCAAGCCATTCAAACATGCACCAAAGTCTACAATTACAATATCGCCTTTCTCAATTTTCTTGTCTGAAGCATATCCATGAGGCATACAGCTTCTTTTTCCAGAAGCCACAATTGTCTCAAAAGCACAGGAATCTGCACCGTTGATACGCATCCTGTACTCCAAAAGAGCTGAGAAATCCTTTTCAGACATTCCATATTCGAACCTTTCAATTGATTCTAGATATGATTTTTCGGAAATAATAACAGCTTTTTTTATGTTATCTATTTCAGACGCGTTTTTTTTAGTCCTTAGAGAAAGAAAGATATCTTCACAACCTACAAAAGAAAAATTTTTGAATACTTCAAAAAATCTTTTGTAAAAACGTACACTTATATTTGAGGCTTCATAACCGATCTTGGCTCCAGGCTTGAAAGCAGATAGGAGCTTTTTAAGCAGCTGAATGAGATTTCCGTCGTATATCTTCACGTTCAGACTTTTATATCCGTATTCGACATACTCCAGATATCTACTGTCTGTATAAAAATCAAAGTCTTCTTGAGATATGAAGATAATGCAGAATGTGCCCTGAAATCCCGTAAGAAACCTGCTTGTACTTCTGGAAGAGGATTCATAGTTAATAACTATAAAACAGTCCAAAAAGTTACTTCGCATATAAAGCCTTATATCTTCAAGCTTCTTTTTCAATAGGGTGTCTTCCATCAAGTTATCTCCTGTAAAATCAATCTAAGAGTAATTATATCATAAAAATCAGAACATTTTTAATTGGTTCTCGTCAAGCCGATATTTGCGGCGTTTTATATTTTTGATTCTTTTAAGCCGGTTTTCCAGATCTGCTTTATCAGAGAGCTGTTCCAGTATCTCTAAAGCTCTTTGAGTTATCTCTGCAGGAAACCCTGCAAGTTTAGCAACTTCAATTCCATAAGAACTGCTACTGCTTCCTTCTTCAATTTTATGAAGAAAGACAATACCGTTTTCTGATTCTAAAATTCGTACTCTTTTGTTTGCAACACATTCATATATTTCTGACATTATGGTAAGTTCAGTATAGTGTGTGGCAAAAAGTGTAACCGCTCCTATAACCTGGAAAAGATACTCCGATATTGCCCAGGCAACGGCTATTCCGTCAAGAGTTCCTGTTCCCCTACCTACTTCATCCAGTAGAATAAGACTTTTCTGAGAAGAGTTGCTTAGGATTCCAGACATTTCAAGCATCTCTACCAAAAATGTTGACTTTCCAGATACGACATCATCTTTGGCACCTATTCTTGTAAAGACCCTGTCATAAATGGTTATAAAAGCCTTTTGTGCCGGAACAAACGAGCCTATCTGAGCCATTATGCTTATCAAGCCTATCTGTCTGAGATAGGTTGATTTGCCGCTCATATTCGGACCGGTTATAATAATAAAGTTTTTCCCTCCGCTTATCGCAAAATCATTTTTTTGAAAATTATCCACAGTTTTTTCAACCATCGGATGTCTTGACTCTATTATTTCAATTTCTTCCTGCTTTTCTACGAAGAAAGGTCTTATATAAGAGTTTCTGATGGCAGCTTGAGATAAGGAACAGGCAAGATCAATTTCAGAGATAACTGCTGACAGTTCTTTTATTCTTTTTAGGTAAGAAGATAGGGAAACTATAAATTCATCATAAATGGAAGTTTCTATCTTCCTTATTTTCTCCTGTGCGACCAAAACTTTTTTTTCAAGTTCATTAAGTTCTGGGGTAACAAATCTTTCACAGTTTGTCAGAGTTTGTTTTCTCGTGTAGGATAAAGGAGCAGATTGTGCCTGAACCTTTGATATTTCAATATAAAAACCATAGATCCTGTTTCTTCCTATTTTTAAGCTTGAAAGACCGGTTGTTTCTTTTTCTCTTTTTTCAAGTTCCCTGAGAACAGAGTCGATATCTCTTGAAATACTTCTATATTCATCAAGTTCACTGGAAATTCCATCTTTTATGACCATTCCGCTTCCAACATCATTAGAGGCATCTTCAAAGATATATCTTCCTATTTTTTCATAAACATCCATCAACTTAGGTATGGCGCCAAAAATTTCATATAAGCCTATATTTTGCATAATGATGTATGAGAGCTCAGAACTTTTTTCAATTGATGATGAAAGTGCATTTATATCTTTCGGATATGATTTTTGAATTGAGATTCTGCTTGAAATTCTTTCAAGATCCATTATCCCGCAGAGACTATCTTGAATTTCCGTTAGAAGTTTTTTATCAGAGGTTAACATCTGTACTGCGTTTAGTCTTTTTTCTATATGTGTGCTGTCTGTGAGCGGGCGCTTAAGGTTTTCAGCAAGAAATCTCTTTCCCATATTGGTTTTACAGTAATTTAAAGTATCAAAAAGACTTTTCCCTCTTTGCTCTGGCTGTGGTACTACACCGAGATTATAGATTGTATTGCTGTCAAGGAACATATAATCACTGCTTCTGAATTTTTTGGGAAAGTGAAAATGTTTTATTGTTTTGAACTGTGTGGTTTCAAGATATTTGAAAACACCATCCAGCAGGACAAGCTCACAAGAGGAAAACTCCAGAAAATCCAAAGAACTTACCGAATAAACTGATTTAAGGTGGCTATCATAATTTCCCGAGAGAATCCAATCTTCGACAACCTCGCAGTATATTCCGGGACGTCTTTCTTTTATAATTTTCAGCATATATTTTAGATTAGAAGAAAGCAGAATCTGAACAATTCCGTAGGAAAGCATAAAATCGATCATCTCTTCGTCTGTACTATCCATACTGTCGAGGTATACCTCACCTGTAGTAAAGTCAAATATTGAAAAGGTAAAGTTGTTTTTTTTATCAATTAGAATTGAAAAACGGTTTCCCTCATCAAGCATGGAATCCTCAACCACTGTTCCCGGTGTAAGAATACGGGTTACACTTCTCTTAACTATTCCTTTTGCCAAAGCAGGATCCTCCATCTGATCGCAGATGGCAACTTTGAAACCATTATCTATCAGTCTTTTTAAGTAATTATCAAGCGCATGATAGGGAATGCCTGCCATAGGATGTCCGGCTCTTTTTGTCAGAGTAAGTTGGAGGGTATCGCTCATCGTTTTTGCGTCATCAAAAAAAGTTTCATAAAAATCCCCGAGCCTGAAAAGCAGTATAGAGTCAGAATAATCTTTTTTTATCTCCATGTACTGCCTAATCATAGGAGTAAATTCTTGATCTTTCATGCTTTCCCCCTAATTAAAAAACATAGCCGCATAGCGGCCACGTCTTTTCATTCCGATTATTTATTGTTTTTATCATCGGTCTTCTTAGTTTCAAAAACCCTGTCTATGAGACCATAATCAAGAGCTTCCTGCGCAGACATAAAATAATCTCTCTCAATATCTTTTTCAATTCTTTTCAGAGGTTGCCCGGTATGGCTACTGAGTATCTGATTAAGCTGTGATCTCATCCTAAGAATTTCCCTGGTCTGTATTTCTATATCTGCTGCTGTTCCTTCCATGCCGCCAGAAGGCTGATGAATCATAATTCTACTGTTAGGTACAGAAAGCCTTTTTCCCTTAGCACCCGCAGCAAGCAGTACCGCAGCCATTGATGCAGCTTGTCCAAGACATATGGTGGATACGCTCGGTTTTATATAATGCATGGTGTCGTATATAGCCAAACCAGCAGTTATTACTCCTCCTGGAGAGTTTATATAAAGTGATATGTCCTTGTCAGGATCCTGCGATTCCAAAAAGAGCATCTGGGCGATAATAACGTTAGCCACAGTGTCGTCTATGGGAGTGCCTAAGAATATTATCCTGTCTTTTAAAAGTCTGGAATAAATGTCGTATGATCTTTCATATCTGCCGTCAGATTCTATTACAACCGGCATTGGAATACTCATGATTCGCCCCTCCTTGATTTTTTTACTTTGTCAATTATTTTTTTGGCTTCCACACAAGTTAATATAAGATGACCACTGTCCATAAATATTATGGTTTCAACACTTTTGCCATAAGTAATATCTATAAGGCTTGTACTGCCTTTAATAAATTCCTCATCAAGTTTTTCTTCCTGGCTTGAGGCATCGGCCCTTCCTCGCCTTTCGCCTTCAGAAAGGACATCATCGCCCTGAAACATCTTTTTCATTCTTCTGAACTGTATAAAATCCTGAGGAATAATTGAGTGTACTCTTTCGGCGGCTATAAATGAATCCTTTGTAATGCTTACAAACATGTATCTCACCTCCAAATTAATTATACAATAAACAAGGCTAAAAAACAAATAATTTTTTCTTGACTTATTCTATGTAATTTTAGTATAATCTCACTTATATATGTCGAGTAAATATTAAAAGGAGGTGACATATGTGTTGCTTTTTGTGTTTAATAAAATATAGCATTGAAAAGAAAATTCAGCATTACAGCGTTCATCTAAGAGAAAGCAACATAAAAATTCCACTCTGAAAACTTTTTTGGTCTTAAAAAATCAAAAACCGGAGGGGAAGATATGACAGATAATAAATCAATTACTATAAAACAGAGAGAGAGTATGGCAAGAAAAGGTTCGTTAATAGGAATTGCTGGAAATGCAGTTTTAGGTTTTTTAAAGCTTTCAATTGGTTTTTTTACAGGAAGTCTTGCTATTACAGCCGATGGAATTGATACTGTAACAGATATTTTTACATCATTTCTTACACTTATTGCTACAAAACTTTCAAGCAAGCCTGCCGATGAATCTCATCCTTACGGACATGAAAAAATTGAACCTATCATAACAAAAATTCTTTCTCTTATAGTAATATATGCAGGATATGAAGTTCTTTCAAGTGCTATTTCCAGACTTGGCGGAAAACAGTCTGAAATAAAGGATGTTTCTTTGATACTGATTGTTTCAGCCATATCGGTTTTTACAAAATTTTTCTTATACAGATATAAACTTGCAATAGGGAAAAAAATAAACAGTTCTTCATTTGTTGCCGATGCACTTAACATGCGTAATGATGTATTTACTTCGATATCGGTTCTTGCAGGAGTTTTTTTGATATTTATAACCGGAATATGGTGGATAGATGCCTTGCTGGCTATATTTGTTTCAGTTTTTATCTTTAAAGTCGGAATCTCTCTTTTCATGGAGTCTTCCAATGAACTAATGGACGGTTCCAAAGAACTAGGAGATGTATACAACGATATTTTAAAAGGAATGGAAAGTTTTCATCAAGTAAAAAATCCTCATAGAATAAGAGTTAGGAAGTCCGGATATATTTATTTTGTTGAAATGCATATAGAAATTGATCCTCAGATGACTGTACATCAAGCTCACATGATTGTTAAGAATATTGAAAATGAAATAAAAAAAGAAAATCCATATATAAGAGATGTTATAATACATATTGAACCGATAGACAATGAAGAAAAGGAAGATTTTGGATTTAATGTAAGAAGTATAAAAAAAACTTTTGGGAAAAAAGGAAATAACGGAGGGAAATAGATGGAGTTTGATTTTTTGGATGAGGCTATAATAGAGATTACAGCAGGAAAAGGCGGAGATGGAGCAATAAGTTTCCGTCGTGAAAAGTTTGCGCCATTTGGCGGTCCGGACGGAGGAAACGGTGGTACCGGTGGACATATCATAATACAGAGTGTACTTGAGAAAAATACTCTGGTGGATTTCAAATATAAAAAGAAGTTTTTGGCCGAGAACGGGGAGAACGGAAAGACAAAAAATCAATACGGATGCGATGGGGAGGATATGGTTATAGAAGTACCGGTTGGAACGGTAATATATAATTATCCAGATATGGATAAAATAGCAGATCTCCAATATCCCAACGAATACGTTATTGTCGCTCGCGGAGGCATCGGGGGACGGGGAAATTCAAAGTTTGCCACTTCAACACTCCAGGCTCCAAGAATATCCGAAAAAGGTATTGAGGGAGAGAAAAAAGTTTTGAAGCTTGAACTTAAATTATTGGCAGACATAGGTATTGTCGGATTTCCTAACGTAGGAAAATCAAGTCTGATATCAAAAATTTCCAATGCAAGACCAAAAATAGCCAATTATCCATTTACTACGCTTATTCCAAATCTTGGAGTGGTTAAGGTAGATGAAGGAAAATCCTTTGTGGTTGCCGATATTCCAGGACTGATTGAAGGAGCCCATGAAGGGATAGGCCTTGGAGATAAGTTTCTTAAACATATAGAAAGATGTTTTGCTCTGGTTCATATAATTGATGGCTCAGAGTATGAAGGGAGAGATCCGGTTAATGATTATTATAGCATAAGAAAGGAACTTGAAAAATTTAACAAGGATATATCTTTAAAAGAAGAAGTAATAGTTTTAAATAAGACGGATACTCTTTCAGAAGATAAACTTGTCACTATTTGTTCGAAAATTGAAAAGGCTATAGGAAAACCTGTTATTCCCATCTCGTGTTATACCGGATATAATGTTGACAGACTTAAAGGCATTATGTACAGCATAATAGAAGACAGAAGGGAAGAAGAAATACGTAAATATGAGAAATTAAAAAGAAGTATGCCCGAAAAGATCAAGTTTGATGCAGAGCCTGTTAAAGTTGAGACTGTAATGAAGATAAAGTATCAGGTTGTCAGAATTGCGGAACATGAGTATGAAATAGTAGGGGAAGATATAGTTCAGCT
>JAKJGQ010000031.1 GCA_022704305.1 Thermotogae bacterium
AAGTTAAAGGCAGACCAAATATTGGTGTAGAGAATGCTGCATACTTCTGAAGAAGTATCAGGACAATCAGTGCCACAAGCGGAAGAAGTATCCTGAACCAGTTCATTCCGGGAACTTCTGGTGGCAGACTGGCGAGAATCTCTTCTTTTCCCTTTGGCTTTGCTCCTCTGCCGTACCATATTATGGTAAATATACTTATTACAGCTATAGGAGCGAGAAGAACAACATCAAATCCTACGTAAGGCATATTCGCCTGGGCGGTCATGAGCATGGCCCAAAGGTTTATAGGAGGTGCAGCCGCTGCGAGCATTGCAAACATGTACATAAATCCGACTATCTGTTTTTTTGAAAGTCCCATGTAAGTGAGAACGGTAGTTACAAGTCCTCCGACAACAAATATCGAAACAGAACCTGCTCCTGTCAATGCGCCTGGGATTATCATGAATATTGCCATAAAGATCATCATAATCCATTTGTGGTTATAGAATCTGTTTACCAGCTTTCTGACAAGTGCATCCATGGCTCCCGTTTCGCTGTATATGTTAATGAAAAGGGAAGCGGTAACAAATATTAGCGCTACATCAAAATAAGTAAACCAACCTTCTACGAGGATTCTTACCGGAAATCCGAAACCTCCCGCTATTGCCCCGGCGATTGCCGTTGAAGTGTACAAACCATTAAAACAGCTTTTTGTGCCGGTGTGGCAGGCAGGACCCTTTTGCCTGACGGTTATAAGCAGAGAGTCGTTATCACAGTCAGATAAAATACCTTTTATGTACTGGAAGTTTCCGCTTATCTCTCCTTTCATTCGTATTCTCTTTTGACTGTTACTGTAGTAGTGCATTAATCCTGTTTCTAAAGAAAGACGGAGGGCATTGGGGTTTACCCAGCCCAATGTTAATACTTCTTTTTCTTCATTTTGAACAATTACAGGAACCACTCCGTTAAATTTCTCCCAATCCAGAGCCTCTTCAAATTTTTTATAGTCTGACATTTATTTTTTCCTCCCTTAGAAATGATTTGAGCGTGTTGGGTGTGAAAGTGTTGCTGTGAAATACCCCTGCTCCGAGTGCGGCATCTGCACCTCTTTCAAATGCCTTTTTAAAGTCGTCCATACTGCCTGCTCCCCCTGATACTATTATAGGAATAGAGATCTTATCAGCAAGCCTGTCAAGCATGTCAAGGTCAAAGCCATTTCTTGTACCGTCTCTGTCAATCGAGGTTATCAAAAGTTCTCCCGCTCCAAGCTGCTGTGCTTTGAGGCACCATTGAACCAGTTCATATGGGGCTTCTTTCTTTCCAGAGGTAGAGTATACTCTGTACTCTGAATTTTTTAATCTGCTATCGACTGCTACTACAAGATTTGCGCTACCGTAACGGATTGCAATTCTTTTTATAAGGTCAGGATCCTCAAGGGCAGCAGTATTTATAAATACTTTGTCTGCGCCGCTTTTAAAAAGATCAGCCACATCATTCACGCAAGATACCCCACCTCCGACGGTAAAAGGAACAGAAAGCTTTTCTGATATTTTTTCCACAAGTTGCAAAAGTGTTTTTCGTTTTTCAAGACAGGCGGAAATATCAAGAAATACTATTTCATCAGCTCCATTTTGCTGATATCTGGCGGCAAAATCCAAAGGATCACCGCTTTCAGATAAATTGTCAAAATTTATTCCTTTTACAACATATCCGTCTTTTATGTCCAGTGCAACCACTATTCTTTTACAGAGCATACATCTCCTCCGCAAGCAGTTCAGGAGTTATAAGGTTTTCGTAAACAGCTTTTCCGCACACGGCGCCGTAAAAGCCTGTCTCCTGAAGTTTTTTTAAGTCATTGAATTCTTTGATTCCTCCTGCATACATGACCTGTTCATCTTCTTTCCAGAACTTCTTGATTTTTTTAATTCCTTTTAGAGTGCCGTCATTCTGAGTCATGGTTACGACAAACCTTTTTATCCTAGGTGTTAAGAAGCTGTACGCCTGGGCAAGCGAAAGATCTTTTCTTTCAGTCCAGCCATTAAGCAGTATCTTTCCGTTTTTGATATCAAGACTTACCGTTATATTTTTAAAATCTTTTGTTACATCATCAATGAACTTACTATCAAAAGCTTTTGTACCAAGAATTACAGAGGTTACCCCTATCCTGAAGGCTTTCTCAATAAGTCTGTGGCTGCGCAGCCCTCCTCCCAACTGTACCTGAACGCCGGTCTGATGTATAATTTTTTCAACGATTTTCATATTTTTGGGTTCTCCTTCGAAAGAACCATTCAGATCAATTATGTGAAGCAGTTTGAATTTTTTGGAGAGTTTTGCAGCAATCTCCAGCGGTTCACCGTAATAAGACACCCGGCGTATATTTCCTTTTTCAAGTCTGACAGCCTGGTTGTTAAGAAGATCAATTGCCGGAATAAATATCATACTGTCCTCCTGAAATTTTCAATAATTTTTTCTCCACTTAAGTAGGATTTTTCGGGATGAAACTGTGTGAGAAAGATATTATTTTCCTCTATAACGCTGCACATTCTCAGGCAGCCTTTTTCTGAAAGGTGCTGTGTGAAAGCTAAAGACTTTATATTTTCAGGTACTGCATAAAAGGAGTGGACAAAATAGAAGAAATCTTTTTCAGAAATATTTTTGAGTATTCTAGAACATCTGGTTATAGTCAAACTGTTCCATCCCATATGAGGAGCTTTGGCTTTTCGTATCTTTAAGACATTGCCCTTGAAAACGCCCAATCCTTTTTCATGTCCTTCCTCACTTCCTTCAAAAAGAATCTGCATTCCTATGCATATGCCCAGAAAAGGTTTCTGTCTATGTATATGTTCCAGTATGGCAGCTTTTAAATGTCCGATATTCTGCATTACCGTATCAAAGCTGCCCACCCCAGGAAAAATAATTTTATCTGCAGAGCGAATTTCTTTTTCGCACGAGGATACTTCTGCTCCGAAAGCCCTTACTACATTTTTCAAATTTCCTGTTCCTGTATCGATGATAAGTATTTTTTGCATTAGAGCACACCCTTGGTGGAAAAAACATAGCTGCTTTCTTTTATAGCCTGTCCAATAGAAAGACCAAGAGATTTGAAGCAGGCTTCAATTATATGGTGGGCGTTGTATCCGGCAAGCTGCTTTAAATGAATGGTTGCTGAAAGAGATCTGCAAAGGCCGCCTACAAACTCATGCAAAAGAGAAAGTTCAAAGCCCTCTTCCTCATCCCGTATCTTTAGGTCTAATTCGTAATAAGTCCTGGATATGTCTATGCAGCATAGTATAAGCGCATCATCCATAGGAGCCACTGAAGTACCAAATCTTGCATAATTTTTATCTTTTATAAGCTCTTTCAGATACATTCCGGTTGTTATGCCGCTGTCCTCCCATAGATGATGACGCAGGTCGTAAAAAGTCTTGAAGCTTACATTCCTATGCATGTAAAAAAACATAGTTATAAGCATATGCTTCAAAAATTTATCTTTACAGGAGATAACCATATCTGCACAGTCCTCCAACATTATTTTTGTTTCCGAAGTAGTTCTTATCATTGTCTGACCTCCAGTGATTTTTTGTGTGCCGCCATCTTTTCTATTTCAGACATTCTTATTCCAAGATGTCTGAATTCAAGAAACTCCCTGCGGCTCATCTTTACATACGAAGAAAATTTTATAAAATCATAAACTGTAAGAACAGATGAGAATCTGGCGGTTTTATCCGTAGGAAGGACATGATTGGAGCCGCTGAAATAGTCGGAAGCGGCTGTAGGAGAGTAATCTCCGCAGTATACCGCGCCAGCGTTCCTTATATAAGGAAGATACTTTTCAGGAGTCTGAACCATGAGTTCAAGATGTTCTGGCGCAATTTCATTGACTTTCTGAATGCACTCCTCTATAGTTGAGCAAAGTATTTTAGTTATTCTGGTACTTTCGATTGAACGGCAGAGCTCAGATGAAGTCGTTATAAGATAAGCTCTTGAATCATCACCGTGCTCAAGTTGCGCCTGCAGGTCGCTCATTATATACTCGAGCTGTGAAGAACCGTCAGCTAAAACGCATACCTCTGAAGGGCCTGCTAAACAGTCTATTCCAACCGTTCCGTAAAGACATTGTTTGGCGGCAGTAACGTAAGCGTTTCCGGGACCGAAAATTTTTTCGGTTTTTCTCATGTTTATGCCGTATGCCATGTCAGCAATAGCCTGTACTCCGCTAATTTTATAAAGTTCATGTATTCCTAGTTTTTTTGCTGTATATAGTATGAAAGGGTTTACTGCTCCGCCAGCTGAACCGCAGGTTACAGCAATTTCGGATACTCCGGCCAGTATGGCAGGAATGGCTGTCATGATGAGCGTTGAAACCAGAACAGACCTTCCGCTGGGAATATATATTCCTATACGTTCGATGGGATTAGCCAAAAGTCCGTACTCAGAGTCTTCATGGACATAGAAAATACTTTTGATTTCCTGTCTGCTGTGATAACTCTTTACTCTTTGAATGATCTCATCTATTACAGCCTCATCCTGCGGATTTATAGACGCTTGAAGCATTTCCTGCGGACTTACAGCAAAGGGGCCTGAAAAGCCGTCAAACCGTTCACTGTATTTTAAAAGTGCTTTCATACCGTTTTCCTTAATATCTTCAAGTATGCTTTGGACATAATCGTACATAAGAGGCCTCCTTTATTTTGTTGATTATTCTGGTTATTTCTCTGTTTTTAACTTTCATTGAAAGCTTATTTACACAAAGAACCGACTGTATATCCATAATCTTGAGTACTTCTTTGAGATTATTTTCCCTTATGGTTTTTCCGCTGTCGACAATATCGACTATACAGTCGCTTATACCGCTTATACAGCCAAGTTCAACCGAACCGCCCAGCTTTATTATCTTAACGGGAATTTCTCTCTCCCTGAAAAACCTTTGGGTTATCTCCGGATACTTAGTCGCAACTGTAAACCCTTTCATGTCATTAACAGAGAAATCAAAAAAATTATGGGATATTATGCTCATTCTGCAAGCTCCAACAGGCAGGAAAACAGGAGTATATATTTCAGGCATCTGTTCGGCAACAGTATCGCTTCCGCATATTCCCATATCAGCTCCGTTTTCTACAAATACGGGAATGTCAGAGCTTCTTGGGTATATGAAAGTTATATTATCCTGTTGAATGGATAGTTCCCGTGAAACAGGTACAGGCACCAGAATATCGGCTTGTTCCAAAAAAAATCTGATTTTTTCGGAAAGTCTTCCGCTCGGAACGGCAAATGTAAGTTTCAAAGGATATCTCCTCCGATCAACCTAAAAAGGTTTTCTAGACTGAACGACATGCCGCATCCCCACGAAATTTTGGTTTTGTAAGTTCCTCCAACTCCAAGCATAAGTGTGGGATCTGTTGAAAAAAGATTGAAAAAGATATCTGTGTAATACTCCTTCTGATTAATAAAGGATGCATCAAACCAAAGTCTTTCATCATTAATCTCTGTCATAATTTCTTGGATTGACGGAAGGGGAGGGTTCTGCGTTCTTAACTCTATGGTTTTTAAGAGGCTTTTTTTGGTTTTTTCTGGAATACTCATTTCCAGAATTGATGAGAAGTTTTGACTTTTCACTGCCTCAAATATCTCCTTTTGAAACTCTTTTACTCCCATACAAAGATCTTCCCAGATTTTTAACGAGCCTAGATCAATGAAAAACCTGGTTTTCCCTAGCTTTTCCATAATAGTTATGGCTGTTTTTAAAGTGTCTGTTATGTTTGAGCTCTCCTGTGGACTTATTATTTCAAAGCCTATCTGCCAGGATGAGTTCATATAGCTGTCAAGCTTTTCTGCAATATAAAATATCTTGGCTGTACTTTCTGTAATACTGTTTATCAGACAGGATGTAATATCTGGATTTATAACATAAAAATTTTTACCATCTGAAAACTTCAGTCCATCGCACACAGAGGATGTGCATTTATGAACCGAAGATGGGAATATTTCATGAAAGCCGTTGCTATGGAGTACATCTCTTATCACAGATGTTATGAAAGCATATTTTTCCGATACGTATAAGAAATCCTTTCGCTTTAAAACCGTTCCGTTCATGGTATCATCTCCCGTAGAAAAATAAAAAAATACCGGTCACTGTTACGTGACCGGTATTTTGTATTGGATCAGTCTTTAAGAAATACACAAAAAGACATGATCTGATAAAAACCGATCACGCCTCGTATGGTGCATATTCATATTAAAAGTTTTTTGACAGGATATTGAAGTCTTTGACATAAAGCTCTCCTTTGAAAATAAGCTTAACGTATTTTAAGGATTATAACATAAGAAGATATCGCCTGTCAATGCCAGAAGAATACTGTTGATAAAAAGTCGTCCGAAGTTAATAGGTGCTTTACGTAAATAAAGACCATGATTTGTTATAATATTATCTGTAAAGATATATAAAGCTTAAAACAAAGGGGTTTTAGAATGGAAGGTTTTTACAAAAGAGCATTTAAACTGGCGCTTCCCATGGCTCTTCAGCAGTTTATATCCATAAGCGTCAATTTTGTTGATACACTAATGATAGGTCAACTGGGAGAGATACCGATAGCTGCGGTCGGACTTTCCAATAAAGTTTTTTTCCTTTACTCGCTTCTTTTATTCGGCTTATGTAGCGGCGGTTCAATATTTATAGCTCAGTTCTGGGGAAAAAAAGATTTTAAAAATATTTCCAAGAGCATGTCTATAATGGCTGTAAGCTCGGTGATTTTTTCTTCTGTATTCTTTGTAATGGGAGCATTTTTCCCACATTTTACAATGAGGATATTTTCTCCGGATATCCAGGTTATTAACCAGGGAGCTGTTTATCTTTTCATAATAGCTTTCAGTATTCCTTTTACAGGGCTTACGAACGTTTATGAGGCAACGCTTAAAAGTACTGAACACCCTGTGCTTCCTATGGCGGCAAGTCTTATTGCTCTGAGCGGAAATATCTTTCTTAACTGGGTTTTTATATTCGGAAACCTTGGTTCTCCCAAGCTTGGAGTTCAGGGTGCAGCAATCGCAACTCTTATATCAAGAATTGTACAGTTTCTGATACTTATGCTTGCAAGCGAAATCAGAAAATATCCTGCCAGATTTCGCATGGGTGATATAAAAGCAATAAGCTTGAATTATCTTAAGGCTTTTTTTTCGTATACTATTCCGACTATAGGCAATGAGTTTCTCTGGTCGCTGGGAACGGTCATGTACTCTATAGTCTATGCTCATATGAGTACCCAGACTATTGCAGCAAGAAACGTTATGGAAACAGTCGAGTCCTTTGCATTTGCCCTCTTATTTGCACTTGCGGGAGCGACAGCCATAATGATAGGAAAAGAGCTGGGACAGTCTAACTATGAAAATGCCAGAATGACGGCCAAAAAGATGATAGTGTTTACTGTTATGATTTCAACATTTACCCTTTCCTTGGTTCTTATATTTGCCAAACCGATGCTTGGGCTTTTCCAAGTTGATGATACAGTAAGAAAGATGATCTTCAATACGCTCATAATATCTATGGTTTTTGTTCCTATAAAAACTATAAATCTGGTTGGGGTTGTGGGTATCCTCAGATCTGGAGGAGATACTAAGTTCGCTTTCTGTACAGACGTAGGAGCAATGTGGATAATAGGTGTTCCGATGGCATTTCTGGCAGGGATACTTCTTAAGCTTCCGTTTGAGATAGTCTATCTTTTTACCATGGGAGAAGAGGTTTTTAAATCCTTTGTTCTTTTTTTCAGGCTCAGATCGGGTAAATGGATAAAAAATGTGGTTGATGCAATGCAGGAGATCTAAAAATGACAAAAAACAAGTTTTTATATGCATTTCTTTCGGCATTTTTATTTGGATTAAGCACTCCTCTTTCTAAAATAATGCTTTCTGAGGTTCCACCGGTACTTCTGGGTGGAATGCTTTATTTTGGAAGCGGAGCCGGTCTGGCTTTTGTATCTTTGTTTGGGTTAAGAAAAAAGAAGAGGTTTGATGCTGCAGATCTTAAGTGGCTTATTCTTAGTATTATCTGTGGGGGAATCATTGCACCTGTAGTTCTTCTTTTCGGGCTAAATCACACATATTCTGGCACATCGTCACTTCTGCTGAACTTTGAGGCTGTTGCGACGACAGTTATTGCTGTTTTATTTTTTAAAGAGAAAGCCAATAAAAAAATTTTTCTTTCACTTTTTCTTATTACTGTCGCATGCATAATCCTTACGGTAAATTTTTCAGAGAAAATCGCTTTTAATTCATGGAGCTTACTCATAGTACTTGCATGTCTGATGTGGGGAATGGATAACAACTTTTCAAAAAAAATGTCTGAAAACGATCCTGTGACAATAGTTATGATAAAGGGTATTTCAGCGGGAGCTGTCAATATTATTCTTTCTCTAATATTTGAAAAACCTACTATACAAACAAGTTATATAGCTTTTTCAGCAATAATCGGTTTTTTCTGCTATGGAGTTTCAATAGTACTATTTATACTTTCATTAAGATCTATAGGCACGAGCAGGACAAGCATGATTTTCTCATCCGCACCTTTTTTCGGTGCTCTGGTTTCATTTGTGGTCTTTAGAACATGGCCGGATACTATATTTGTTTTAGCTTTTTCAATACTTGCCTTTGGAATTCTTATACTTCAGAAAGCTGATTTTCAAAAATAAATATCAGGGCTTTAAAGCCCTGATATTTATATAAGTGCAAAAAGCAGAAAAAGGAAGTTTCCTTCAAGGTTGACATTTAAAAAAGGCATAATACTTTCAAATGGCTTATGGGCTATATCGGTTATAATTCCAGCCTTTAGGTTCATGACTACGTCCATCCATGGTTCTTTGAAAGAATAAAAAAGATAACTTCTTAAAGATAGATCGTAAGCCATATCTTTTTCAAAAACTGAGTCATGCCAGACCGAACCAAGGTTTAAACCGTTGCCCCATCCTACGTTCATAGGAAAGAAGTATTCAAAGTCAAAAAAAGTTTTTAGCTCCAGCTCCGCCGAAAATGCATTTTTGCCATAAACGGCACATTGATTTTCTCCCACTTTATAGCTTGGTCTTATGTAAAGAGGGACATCTGTTGAAAAGTCGTTTATCATACTGTACTTAAGCTTTCCCGAAAGAATAAGATATCTTTGCAAAAGACCCATCTGACCGTTGCTGTCAAGCGAAAAAATAAGATAGTACCATGGTACAAGGCTGGTTTTGGTTCCAATCCCCCCTGAAAGACCAAAACTGCTGTTAAAAAAAATTGTTTTTTTGTCATTATAAGAAAACACCGAGCCTGTATGGAAAGCTCCATCAAAATAAAGCTGCTCAGGAGAAAAGGCGGTAGATTTTTTCAAATAAGAGTTTACCTCAAGAAAGTTTTGCAGATCCATAAAAAAACTTTCATTATAATGATCTCCGAAGATACTCTGAGTAAAAACAGTCTGTATCCCTCCATAGATATATTCATCGGCTGTTTGTGGAGGAAAGCAGTTCCATTGGCAGGCTGAAGCCTGTAAGGTTGTTTTCTGACCAAAATTTATATTGAAATTGAATGAGCTCTCGTGTTCTTTAAAAAGCATATAGTAGCTCTTATATTCATACAAGCTGAGAGAAAGCTTTCCGTTAAAAGTACCGTCCTGTGAAAAATAAAGAAAATCCTGACGGACTGACGAGAAAGCAACACATAACTCAAGTATAAAAAAGAATAGGAGTAATTTTTTCATTTTGACTTCCCTCCTTCTGTGTAACGTATGTTATCTATTAGAATATCTCCTTTTTTGGACTTATCAAATATAAACTCAATTTTCTGGATGTCCATGCTCTCTTTGAGCTTTATATATACACTCTGCAGAACAGTTCTTATATCTTCTCGGACATTGAGAACCGTAACGGCCGGAGCTTTTCCGATATCCAAAAACTCTCTTAAAGAATAAACCTGTTGTTTTTCGTCACTGCCGGTAAGCCTTATGGTGAAATTAAGCATCTCAAGAACAGCATTTTCTGATTTGGATGATGTAGCGCTGTTTGTATCTTGAACATTGTAGACAAATATGTCAAAGGCTAGTTCGTCTGTTTTTATGGAGCTGTCCTTTGAAGAAAGAACATAACTAGGAATCGGAGAGACTTTAGATAATGTATCCCATTTCAGATAAGTTCCCCAGTTGTTCTGATCTCCAGATATAAGCCATATCTTGGATTCTGACCAGTTTTCAAAATACTTTGCGGATGCTTCCCAGTTTTTAAGTCCGACAGAAGCAAGCTCTATATCCTCATTATAATCTGCTAAAATTCTTTCATTTCCTCCGGCAAAAGAGTTTATATAAAACGTATCAGCCATCCACTCATGGTAGGCACGGGGTGTTTTGAAGAACTCACGGTATCCTTCTTCGATTTTGAAACTGGATAGAAGAAAAGAAGTAATAAGAGTTTTGGCTGTTTTCTGCTGCTGTTCCACAGATAAAAGACAGCTCCTAAGGGAAGGAAAAGGATCCTGCTTTTCTGCCCATATGCTGTTGAACTGTGCATGATTGGCACCGTAAATCCAGAATGAAGCTTTAATAAACTCTTCGGATAGTTGCACACTGTTATATAGCCTTGTCCCGGCAAAGAAAAACACATCTCCGTCCTGCGAACCATGAAGCACAAGGTAGTTAATGTTGTTTGTAGAAATTGTCTTCATAGAAGGCTTGTACTGTCCTTCTATTGGAGCTATTGATACTACAGCTCTGATCGGGAGGTTGAAATCAAACTCCAGAGTGCCGTTATCCGGATATCTGGAAAGCTTATTGAAGCTGGCTGCATGGACTACTGCCTCACCGCCTCGTGAATGCCCTATTATACCTATATTTTGTGTATCCAATATTCCGTAGAGAGGGTTGGAGGGATCATTGTTCCAGCTCAATATAGTTTTAGCGTGATGGAGAAGGACATATGCCCGGGCATCGTTTTCATTTCCGATAGAACCGTTAAGAAAGTTTTCGTCAACGGAAACAAAAATAATACCTAATGAAGCCAGATGTTCTCCCAGATAATCGTATCCTGCTTCTGAAAATTCCTGTGCAGGATGGTTTCCGTGTATGCAAAGCACCAGGGGATACCTTCCCTTTTCTTTGGGATACCATACTATTCCGTTCAGAGGAACACTTGAACAATCATATCCCCAATATCCGGAATCTATCTTTTCAACCAGTTTGGAAATATCCAAAACTGAGGTTGAGACCGTTATAGTTTCCTTGGAATACTCTTTTCTTCTTGGATTGACACCGCCTGCGTAAAAAAATTTTCCTACACTCAAGCTACCTTTTTCATATGGTTTTTTCAGTACTGTTTCTTTTACCGGATCGGGCAGCCTGCCCATATAATTTTTGGCAGCATCTATAGAAACAGCACTGCAAGAAATAAGCAGTATAGATACAACGATCAGCAATGCAATGAATTTAAGTTTATTCATATATCGTCTCTCCTTCAAAAAGTTTTTACATGTGAATTATAGCATGTCTGTTGTGATATGCAAAAAGCTATAGTATTGAAAATTATTTGTAAAAAAGATTTTTGTATTTTTAATGATTCAAGTATACAATACTTTAAATATTGATAAAAAAGGTGGTGTTTTTATGGAACTGGGATGCAGTTTGTCAGAGATTTTTTAGGTATTTTTTCTTCCATAGCGCAAGATCTTCATATGTATCTTCTGAAAGATTCCTCAGTGCATTCAAAGCTGCAGATTTTTTTGACCTCTCCTTCGTTTCACGGACTCATGGCTTATCGCTTTTACAGTTTTTTCAACAGGTACAGATTTTATATACTATCCTGGCCGATGTACTTCTGGGCAAGGATCATTTTTTCCATGGATATCCATCCTTCGGCGGAAATACAGCCCGGAGTGGTTATTGATCATGGAATTGGTGTAGTTATAGGAGAAACGGCATCGGTTGGCACAGGAAGTCTTATATATCATGGTGTGACTTTAGGTGCAAAAAATAACTGTCTGGGAAAAAGACATCCTCAGGTTGGAAATAATGTGGTAATAGGAGCGGGAGCAAAGATTTTAGGGTATGTTTTCGTAGGAAATGATGTAAAGATAGGTGCCAACTCAGTTGTACTGAGAGATATTCCATCTATGGTTACAGCAGCCGGCATTCCGGCAGAGATCAAAAAAAATAAAGCGGTATATTATGCCCAAAAAGAGGTGGAAAAATGATTCCCGACAGTATCGGCGGTACAGGCTTGGTTACACTGTCAAAAATAATAGATCCGTTCAGAATATTTGTAAAGCTTGAAAAAAATAACCGTACAGGAAGCATAAAAGACCGACCGGCCCTTTTTATGATAAATGATGCAGAAAAAAGGGGTTTCTTAGGAAAAAATAAAAAGACGATAGTAGAGCCAACAAGCGGGAATACCGGTATTGCATTGAGTGCAATAGGGATAAGCAGAGGTTATCGTGTAATTCTTACTATGCCGCAGAACATGAGCCGTGAAAGAATAGAACTTTTAAAACTCTATGGGGCCGATGTGGTGCTTACTCCTGATGAAAAAGGCATGAGAGGAGCAATAGAAAAAGCTTTGGAAATAGTGGAAAGCAAAAATGCATACATGCCTGACCAATTTTCTAATCCTGCCAATCCTTTTTCGCATGAGATTACAACAGGTCCTGAAATTTTAAAGCAGGCAGATTACAGAGTGGATGCTTTTGTTGCCGCAGTTGGAACTGGCGGAACCATAACAGGTGTAGGAAGAGCATTAAAAAAGCAGCTTGGAAAAACCGTGAAGATAGTAGCAGTCGAACCTTTGCAATCAGCCGTATTAAGTGGAAACAAGGCGGCTGCTCATAAAATACAGGGAATAGGAGCCGGATTTATTCCTAAGAACTATGAGCTTTCTGTGGTGGATAGAGTCATAACAGTCGATCAGGAAGAAGTATTTGAAATACTAAAAAAAATAATTACATACGAAGGACTTTCCATAGGGCTTTCATCTGCGGCTAATATACTGGCTGCACTCAAACTCTCCGGTGAACTTGGTGGAAAATCAAGAATAACAACTGTTGCATGTGATGGGGTTGAAAAATACATGAGCCTCATATAGCGAAAATCTTAAAATGTGACTTTTATCATAAATGTTTTCATGACGTAAGTTACTATAAAAAAAGTTATTTATATATTAAAATGAATAATGGCATTGTAATGGTCTTATACTTCTCAGGGAAAAGCCGGACAGGTTAGAAAAACTGTTCGGTTTTTTTTATTTAGAGTATAATTTTTTTAGAGAAATAAAAAAATTTAATAAAAAAATAAAAAATATCAATTTTATACTTGACAAACTAAAAAATATCTGTTATAATTTTGTTGAAAATATAAAAATATTTATCAGGGGGCGATAATATGACAACAGAAAAAAGAGCAAAAAGAACAGTGGAATCGTATTACGCAGGATATGAAATGATTTATGAGCTTGAAAGCATATTCATGGAGCACATAAGAAGAGGCTGAAATGAAAAAAATGATTAAGAACAGCTGTGATTATTACTTTTCAAAGATGGAAAGACTTACAGAACAGGTTTTTCAGGAGTATAGAAGAACTGTAAGAATCGGATAGGAGGGATAATATGAAAGAGTTTGAAAGAATAAGGAAGATAACTTCTTATGCCAGAGTTTTTGAAGAAATGGAAAAAGTCAGCAATATTTTTATAGAAAATATGAGGAGAGGGTTCTAATAATCCGGCGTAAAGCCGGTTTTTTTATTTATATCGAATTTTCAAACCATTGCAATAAAGTAAGCTTTCCTAAATAGTTTCTTGATGGTTACAAAAAAGAAATAAAATCTGTGGTAGACTTTTAAATAATTGAATAGAAAAAAATTCTGAACGGAGGCGCGGCACAAAAAAGTAGGAAACCATTTATGCAAGAGGATTGCGGTTTCTGAAAGGTAATGCCGCCGAAGGGTACGGGACTTCCTCAGTCCGTATTGCCTGGTTATACAGATAATATCTGTATAACTGTCACGTTTTTTGTGGAGAGCCGTTTCGGATAAGATGTAGTGATGGCTCTGCCGGATGCTATTTATTTTATTCGTAATAACTCTCCTTAAGCAAGGAGAGTTTTTTATTTTGGGTAGTGCAGGGAAGTAGAAAGGATTATTCCCAAACATGGAGGTGTTCTGTGACTATAGGTATTGTAGGAGCAAGCGGCGAAGTCGGACGTACAATGATAAAAGTACTTGAAAAAATGGAGGTATCAATAGGCGAGTTAATTCTGCTCGCCTCATCTAAATCGGCAGGAAAAGAGTTAATTTATAAAGATAAGCGAATAAAAATTCAAGAACTTACTGAAGATAAAATGAAAGAAAAATATGATTACCTTCTATTTTCTGCAGGCGGGGATGTATCAAGGAAGTATGCCCCCTTGGCTCAGGAGTATGGAAATACAGTAATAGATAATTCATCGGCATTCAGGATGCAAAAGGATATTCCTCTGGTTGTACCTGAGATAAATGCCAGTCTGCTTAAAGGATACACAGGTATAGTAGCCAATCCGAACTGTTCAACAATTCAAATGGCTTTGGCACTTAACCGGATACATGAGAATGCAGGGTTAAAGGAAGTAGTAGTTTCTACCTATCAGGCGGTTTCTGGTGCAGGAAACAAGGGAATAAGCGAACTTCAGGCTCAACAGTCCGGTGACATGGAGATTAAGCATTTTCCGGATCAGATACTCAACAATGTGATCCCTAAGATAGGTGAGTATGAGCCTAATGGTTTTACCCAGGAAGAGATGAAGATGGTGAATGAAACCAGAAAAATCTTCGATGATAAGAGCATCGATGTTTTTGCAACGACGGTGAGAGTTCCTGTTTTTTACGGGCACAGTGAATCAGTTTTTTTCCGTACAAAAAAAGAACTCCAGCTTTCGGAGGTTAAGAAGCTCATAGAAACGTCTGAGAACGTTGTTTACAGTGATGAGATAATTACCCCGGTGCATATTGCGCAAAGTGATCTTACATATGTATGCAGACTTAGAAAAGCAGGACCCAAGGAATACATGATGTGGGTAGTTGCCGATAACGTAAGAGTTGGGGCAGCGACTAATGCCGTAAGAATACTTTTGAGCCATGCACTGCTAAATGCAGGGAAATGAAAAATGCCAAAAAAAACTGTACCTTTCAGTATTGAAGATATCAAAGCTCTTACAGAAAAATATCCGACTCCGTTTTATATTTACGATGAAAAAGCCATAAGGGATAATATACGAGTATTTCTAAAAGAATTTTCATGGATAGATTTTAAAGAGTATTTTGCGGTGAAAGCTACACCCAATCCTTCGATAATGAAGATTTTAAGTGATGAAGGCTGCGGTATGGACTGCAGCTCAATGCCTGAGCTGGTACTGGCTGAAAGTATAGGATGTTCAGGCAGACAGATAATGTTTACTTCCAACGATACACCCAAGCAGGAGTATGAGAAAGCCTTTTCTTTAGGTGCGGTTATTAATTTGGATGATTATTCCCATATAAAGAGTATTGAACACATGATAAGTCCGGACAGCAGCATGTGTCTGAGATATAATCCTGGAAACCGCAGGGGAAACGAGATAATAGGACAGCTCAAAGACTCAAAGTTCGGAATGAGCAGGGAACAGATTTTTAAATCGGTTTATGAGCTGAAAAAGTATGGAATTAAAAGTATAGGGCTACATACGATGATATGTTCAAATGAACTTGACCCCAAGTATTTTCAGATTACTGCCAAAAACATGTTTGAGCTTGCATTTGATGTAAGCAGTGAGTTTGATATAAAAGTTGGTTTTGTCAATCTGGGAGGCGGAATAGGCGTGGCATATCGTGAGGACCAGCCACAGATGGATATAAGTACGCTCAGTACGGGGATAAAAACAGAGTACGAAAAAGTACTTATGAAAGGAATGAAGCCTTTTTCGATATTTATGGAAAACGGAAGGTACATTACCGGCCCTTACGGTTATCTTGTATGTAAAGTGATTCATATAAAAGAAAGTTATAAAAATTTTGCCGGGGTGGATGCCAACATGGCTAACCTTATGAGACCGGCACTATATGGGGCGTATCATCATATAACCCGTATGGGCTCAGATAGTTGCGGGCAGACTGTCGAATATGATGTAGTCGGCTCACTCTGCGAGAACAACGATAAGTTTGCCATAGACCGAAAGCTTGACTGTCTGAAGGAGGGAGATTTTCTGGTTATCCATGATGCAGGAGCACACGGTCATTCAATGGGTTTCAACTACAACGGAAAGCTGCGCAGTGCAGAGTTTCTCATGGATTCAGATCATAACTTCAAAATGATAAGACGTGCGGAAACACTTGAAGATTACTTTGCAACCCTAAACTTTTAAAAATAAAAAGGAGTGATGCGGATATGTTTAAAGGAGTAGCCACGGCAATGATAACGCCGTTTGAAAATACAGGAGAAATTGATTACGATGCGATGCATAGATTTATAGAGTTTCAAATTAAGGCGCATATAGATGCTTTGGTGGTTTTGGGAACAACCGGCGAAGCAAGTACCGTAAGTGATGAAGAAAGAATGGAGATAATAAAATTCGTCATTGAAAAAGCGGCAGGCAGGACAAAGATAATTGTCGGAACAGGAACTAACGATACAAAAAAGGTTACACTTAATAATAAGATGGCTCAGGAGCTTGGAGCAGATGGAGTTCTAATAGTAAATCCGTATTACAATAAAAGCTCCCAGGCAGGTATCTTTGAACACTACAAGTATATTTCCCAAAGAACAGAGCTTCC
>JAKJGQ010000032.1 GCA_022704305.1 Thermotogae bacterium
CATCCAATCCTGTCTTTCAGTTTCTTTCTTCTTCCTTTTGGTCTTTCTCTTCTTCCTCTATCCACTTTTCAATGAACCATTTTTTTCTTGTTTTTTCTTCATCTTCTCTTTACTTTCGCTGTTCTCTCCAACAGCTCTTATATTCTACTATCTCTTTTCCCTTTTGTCAATGTCTTTTTGGTTAACTATTCCTTTTCTTTTTTATAACCTTGTCCACCTTTCACAGTGTTTATTATCTTCCAGTTCGATTTTAAATAAAAAAAGACAGACTTTCGTCTGTCTTAAAAATATCAGTAACTTTCAAATGCTTCAAAAATTTTCACTGATTTATCTGAAAGTATATATAACTTGTTTGTGTTTACTTCAATCTTCAGAGGAATATAGTTGGTATAATACTCTTTTTCTATCAACTGTGTTTTTTTATTGAAAACACTTATCTTATCCTCAAGCGCTATAAAAACATATTCTTTACTGGAAGACAGGTCGTTTATATTTTTAAGATATTTGAAAGGTTTGTTAATTTTTTGCCCTATATTAAGCACATTAAGATTCTTATTAAAGTCTATAGCATATAGGATTTCTCCGTCAAGGATAGCTTTATTTATACGGAAATCAAAATTGAAAAGATTCTGTTTATCCTTTAGTGAGTATAGTTTTCCAGAATTTTTTGTAAGCACATATATACCGTTGCTGCTTTCGGCTATCATAGCAATTTCTTCCTGAAAAGAGGCAATCTTTAAAACAGCAAACTCTTTCGCGTTCACATCAATCTTGTATATATCTCCTATATTCGTTCCCAGATAAAGATCAAAACCAGACAGGAAGGATGTAGTAATCTGTGAATTGTCCAGAGTTTTTTCTAAATCAAACTTTGATGAATATATGCTCCCAAGGGTATTAAGTATGTACTGATTATCAGCTGTGTTGATTATATAGTTGGGATATAACATCTTGGTTTTTAAAGCATTCTTTTCTAAAAACGTTTCTTTGTCATATCTTTTTATAGTCTCACTTTCAAACAAATACAGAAGATCAGAAATCTGAAGAACCTTTGTTTCTGTATTAACAGGTATTTCAGCTATCTGACTGATAGAATTTTTAAGCATCTCACTTTCCTCTGATACATAAAGTTTCACGGTTTTTATATCTTCATTTTTTACTTTGGATTTTAGATTGAGCGCTCCGTCTTTTTTCAGGTATTCGCCATACATCATCTGAGTATCTGTAGAAAGAATAAATCTGTTTTCCGGAGGAATCTTAACGAATGAGAAAATTTTTTCCTGAGAAATTTCATTTATTCCAAAGTTGCTTTTCACTACAATTTTGTTATCTTTTACATCTTCAAGATTGCCATAAAATCTCACATTATTATTCATTACAAAGTAGTATGGGAGCTTTGGCGGTTCTGTGCCGGTACCGGTAATAAGAGTAACATTTTTTATATCCGTTTTGAAAAACCCAAAGGCTAGTTTAAGATTAATTTCATCATTAAAAAGGTCAATGCTCTGAAAATTAAGGGTATACCCTTTAGCAAGCATAACTGAATTTGGAAGAACCTCTTCGGTTTTCTGATCTCTTATAAGAGAAACAACGTACTTTATATCAAATTCTGCATCTCCCATATCATCTACCTTCATCAGTATCTTTCCGTTATTTATGGTTGTAATATCACCGGTCAAAAGAGTATTTTCTCCGAGAAATGCCTTAAATTTCTTGCCTGAATAGTCATTCGTAATTTCATCTTTCAGAGTGTTTTGCCTTACATTCCAAAACTTGAGCACATTTAAGTCCTTAAGATAGAATCTGCCTGATGTAGTTGTAACGGTAGCATCATTAGTTTCAAGACTATACTCTGAGACATATCCTGAAAAATTCATTTTATCTATTACAACACCGTTTATATCAAATGTCTGGTCATCAAAAGAAATCATATTTATACTGTCCAGAGGAAGACTTATTGCTGTTCCAAACCCTTTTATACTAACTTTTCCGTCTTTAACTGATACAACAGTAACTTTTATGCTATTACCGTCAGTGGTTTTTATAGTTGCGGAAAATGCAAACCCTGCAATAATAGTAATAAAGCTTAAAAATATAACCACCGCTTTTCTCAAAACATCCACCTCCAGCTTATCTTGTTTTCATAAAGGATATAATATTTTCTATAATTGCTCTGATTTCACTTTTTATATCGCCGGTCTGCAAAGAAAAACCAGCTGCTCTCACATGTCCGCCACCGCCGTATTTTAGGGCTACCTGTGAAACATCAACGTAACTTTTCGAACGAAGTGATACATGCCAATCATTTTTTTCATATTCAATAAAGGTAACTGCAACTTCAACACCTTTTATAGATCTTAGCTCAGATACAAAAGGTGGAACATTAACAGGATCGAATCCATATCTGGTGCTCATTTCTCTTGGTATGGCAACATAGGCAAGTGTATTATCGTTTACTAGTTTCATTTCATTCAACACATCCTTGAGAAGAAGCTTGCTTTCCAATGGAACATTTTCCAGAATCATATTGGTTATATACGAAAGTTCTGCTTTCTTTGACAGCAAAAATGCGCAATCATTAAAAACTTTTTCATTAACGTTTGAATATTTAAAAAAACCAGTATCTGTAGCTATCCCTAAAAGATTTGCGGTAGCAAGTTCTTTATCATATTCAACTCCAAGACTTGTTAATACTTCAAGTACCATCTGCGCACATGAAGCATATGAAGCATCTACCCAATTAACATGACCAAAAGAAAGGTTTGTTGCATGATGATCAATAACTACAACCCTCCTGTAACTAAAAAGCTGCTGAACCTTTCCCACTCTGTCCGGAGAAGAAGCATCAACTATTATCAAAAGATCTGCCGGATCCTTTTCAACACAGCTCATTTCTCTAATTTTATCATTTACAAACTGAAAATTCTTTAAGTAATCAGGTATTTGTGAGTCTATAACTCCTATTGCTCTTTTGCCGAGTTTTTCCAACCCCATAACCATTGACGAAACAGAACTTACATCATCTCCGTCCGGATCAATATGTCCTGCGACAATTATAGCGCTTGCCTGAGTTATCTCTTTAAGTATTTCTTCTTTCATCGCATTTATCTCCTGTTAGAATAATTTTATTGATGTTTTCACAACAGACTCAAACTTTCCCTTTATCTGATCAGCAACCGCAAGAACCTCTTTATGATTAAGCGGTTGCGGAAGTATACCGGCGGCCATATTTGTTACCGCAGAAAAAGATATTACTTTTATTGAACAGTGATTTGCGGCAATAACTTCCGGCATGGTTGACATTCCTACCAAATCAGCTCCGAGTTTCCGTGCAAGTTTTATTTCAGCAGGCGTTTCATAGCTAGGACCTAGAAACCAACAGTAAGTACCGCTCTTTATCTCTATACCAGCCGCTTTAGATTGGTTTATAACTCTTTCTATCCAGTTGCTATCGCACGGAAATGCCATGCTCGGAAATCTTGGCCCTATCTCATCTTTATTGGGACCTATCAGAGGATTTTTAAATGAAAAATTTATAAAATCCCTGTTTGCTACTATATCACCGGGTTTATACATCATATTTACTCCACCGGCAGCATTAGTCAAAATAAGCCCCTTCACTCCAAGTTCTTTCATTACATATATAGGAAATGCAATATTACGGATTTTATGACCTTCATAGGCATGAAAACGCCCTTTAAGGGTTATAACCTGAACTCCCTCAAGTTTTCCCACTACAAGTTTCCCTTCATGTCCTATAACTGTCGAAACAGGAAAATTAGGGATATCTTTATAATTTATTACTCTTTGATCCTGTATCTTATCTGCCAAATACCCTAAGCCAGAACCTAGAATCATACCTATAATAGGTTTTTCTTCAATTTGAGAGTTTATATATTCACACGCTCTTCTTACCATGGTTAACATTTTCCCACCTCTCAGATCTTTTTATTCACCAATTACCTGCATTATATAAAACTTTTCCTTACTAAGATCTATAATTTTATCTTCCACCTGCACAACTGGCTGAAGCTCGTTCCCTTTACGTACGGCAACTACAGTGGCAGTTCTGGAATCATTAAGCTTAACCATAGTTCCGGGAGGATATACTCCAAAGACTTTTATAAATGAAGAAGAAATCTCAGGATCAAAAATTTTTCCGGCATTCTGTAGAATATATGAAACCACCTTGTAGTAGTTCCACATGTCTTTATATGCTCTTTTGGAAGTAAGTGCATCATATACATCTGCTACAGAAATAAGCCTGCCGTAAAAAGATATTTCCGTACCTTTTTTACCGGCTATATAGCCATGACCGTCATATCTTTCGTGATGCTCATACACTCCTCGTAGGATATCGCCTTCAATCTTCTGCTCCTGGCAAATAAGCTTGCCAAGAACTACATGCTGTTTTACTATATTATACTCATCATCGGTCAATTTTCTTGGAGCATTCAGTATCTTTTCATCTATCCGGCTTTTTCCTATATCATGGAGAAGCCCTGCATAAGTAAGCTCATAAAGATCTTTTTTCCCAAACCCCATTTCTACAGCCATAAGCAAAGTAATGAGCCCGACATTTAGAGTGTGCGCATATGTATACTGATCAAATGAATTAAGCTTAACAAGGGGGATGTAATTTATATCACCGAATTTCTTCATTACATCTTCCACAAGCTCGTTGGTAGAATCAGAAAGCAACTCTTTGTCTATCTTTTCATTTTGTCTAAGCTTGTCCCATGTTTTCTGTATGCTTGAAAATGTCTTCTTAGATATTGACTGATCAAGGATATTATATGATGACATCTTATTTTCGTACGTTGGCACCAGAGCTAGTCCTTGATACCGCAAGGAATGTCTTACTGAATCAGAAATAATTATACCCTTCTTAAGCTTGGCACTTGGAATGTCCAAAGCTAGTATGTATTTATCAGGTTCAATTTTTAGTGTGTCCTTAAATTTTATTTTCATTTCCCTCTGCCACTTCTTTTATAAAAAATCCTGTCTCAGGACCGGTTTGAATGCTTTTTCCTTCCACATTTACAACCGGGAAAACAGCAGCTACTCCTTTTTTTATAACCTGCGCAATTCTGCCATCATTGAGAACGACTTTAGTGCCGCTAGGATATAATCCAACAACAGAAAAGAATATGCTTACATAGTAAGGATCGAAAAGTTTTCCGGCATTTTTCAAGAGGTAACTCATAGCTTCATATGGATTGTTACCTATTTCTATATATGAGTCGTATGCATCGCCAATTTGCATTATACGCACAAGAGGACTTATTCTTTCATCTCTTAGACCCATCAGTATCCCTTTACCATCGTACCTCTCATGATGCTGGAGAATTGAATTCACTATTTCCTTTGAAAGCGTTGCTTTTAAAGGCTCAAAAGCCTTATATCCGGCAATTATATGAGATTTTACAAATCTATCTTCGCTCTTATCGTAATCGAAAATAATCCGTGTATTAAGAAAGCCGTATCCAAGATCATGAATAAGACTTGCTTTTATCAATTCCAGCGAAAAAACTTTCGGCATTTTAAGATGTGAGGATATTATTGAAGCTATTATAGAAGTATTGATACTATGAAGGGTAAGCGCCTTGTCTCCTATAGAATGGAAAAGGTTGAGAATTATCTCATCCTTTTCTATAAAAGTTTTGTGAAGATCTTCTACAAGACTTTCCATTTCCTGAGGCTGTTCATTTATTTTTGTAATGTCTTTTATTTTTTCAAACTGATCATTCCACTCTTTATATTTTTTTGCTTCTACAATCGGTGGAATATCCTTAAATTCAACTTTAATATCTTTTCCAAGAATAAAGTCATCTTCGTCATAAATAATGACTTCACGTATACCACGATTTTTGAGTTTTTGAATATCAGCCTCAGTAAGTACGTTGCCTTCTGATAGAAGAATTACTGCGTTGTAGGTAACATGTTCGGCAAGTATGAATCCGGCTTTTAGGTCACTTAATTTAACCTTGCGCATAAAATCCCCCTCTTAAAAAGATCTCTACTCTGGCTTCAAAACAGAAACATACTTATTTCCTTCAAATATATCTCCTGCAGCCCTTAATACTTGAGATAATGTTACTGACTCAATATTCTTTATTACGTCATCAATTGTTATAGGCTCTTTGTTATTGAGATAAAGATCCAAAATATTCATGCCGAGAGAAACATTACTCTCAATGTCTATTGTAAGTTTTCCGATGAGTCTTTTCTTTCCATAATTAAACCATTGCTCTGCATCCTTGTCACTGTAAAAACTCTTCAGAACATTTTCAAGTTCATTGTTATATTTGGTAAGCTTATCTCCTGAAGTTGCAGCAAAAACCAAAAAAACTCCACTTTTTTTATAAGCATTGTACTCTGAGGTAACTTCGTAAACAAGAGATTTTTCTTCTCTTATTCTGTTAAAAAGCAGTGAACTCATACCGCTGCCAAGAAGTGTGTTAAGAACCAGAGAGGGATAATATCCCTCATCAGAGCGCGAAGGCGCTTTGAAAGCGTTTACTATGTAATGCTGTGAAAGATCTTTCTTTGTTTTCTCAACTATGATATTTTTATTTTTAAGCTGCGGACTTTTCATATCACTTATAAAATTTTCTTTTCCCTCAAAAAGGGAAAGATAGTCTGCAATCTTATCTTCCTCGTATGAACCTGTAAGTACAACCGTAACATTGGATGGTTTATAGAATTTATTATAAAATCCTGTGATAATTGATTTATCAAAGTTTTCAACATTCTTTCTGTTACCGATTATAGGACGTGCAAACTCAGGATTATAAATATTTCTGAATAGATTTTCAAAGACATTATCCACAGGATCGTCTTCATACATCGAAATCTCTTCATATATTACATCTTTTTCTTTTTCTATGTCTGCTTCATTAAATAATGGTTTAAACACAATATCCGAAAGTATTTCCACAGCAGTCATTACTTCAGTGGAAGGTACCTTTGCATAATATATTGTAAGGTTATTTCCGGTAAAAGCATTAAGAGTACCGCCAACCTCTTCGATAGGTTTCTTTATAGATACCATATCCCTTGATGAAGTACCGCGGAATGAAACATGTTCTATAAAGTGTGCTACACCGGAAACTGTTTCATTCTCATCGGAAGAACCTGCACCCACACAGAATATTATGGAAGCGCTTCTCATTGAATTACGTGGAACACTTATGAGTCTGAGATTATTATTTAATGTTCTGATTTTATACATCTATTCTTTTGTACCTCCATTATTTTCTTTTTCACGAGGTACGGTTTTTTTAACAAAACCTTCCTTCTTAAGTTGGAATTTTCCGTTATCTTCTATCGACATTACCTCTATTTTTATAAAATCACCGACTTTATATTTCTTGGGATCTTCTCCAAGGTTAGAACCGTGAAGGAGGCCACTTTTTCCCGGAGAAAGCTCTACAAAAAGACCATATGGCTCCACTCTGAGTATCTCGCCCTCGATAATATCTCCTTTCTTAATTATCCTTACTATACTCTCAATATATCTTATAGCGGCTTTCACTTTCTCTTTGTCCTGTCCGCTTACCTTAACTATACCGCCTTCATCCTCAATCTCAGTTTCAACCTCAAATCTTCTGTTTATTTCCTTTATCACTTTCCCTCCAGGACCTATAACTTCGCCTATTTTTTCTGTCGGGATAGCCGTTATAAGCATGGCTGGAACATAGGGCGAAAGCTCTTCTCTAGCCTGAGGCATTGCATCATACATAAGGCTAAGTATTTTTTCTCTTCCTATTCTTGCTTTTTCAAGAGCTTCTCGCAGAACTTCCTCATTTACCTTGGCTACCTTAACATCCATCTGAAAAGCAGTTATTCCATCACGTGTTCCGGTAACTTTAAAATCCATATCGCCAAGATGGTCTTCCATTCCAAGAATATCTGTAAGTACAACAAATTTTTCATCTTCAAATATGAGACCCATGGCTATTCCTGCCACATGTTTCTTTATAGGTACACCTGCATCCATGAGTGCAAGAGATGCCGAACACACCGATGCCATTGATGATGAGCCGTTCGATTCAAGTATTTCGGATACTACTCTTATTGTATACGGAAATTCTTTTTCATCCGGAATAAGATTTTTGTGAGCTCTTTCTGCAAGATGGCCATGTCCTATTTCTCTTCTGCTTATACCTCTAAGAGACTTGACTTCTCCGGTTGAATAAGGCGGGAAGTTGTAATGAAGCATAAATCGCTTTTCTCCTTCGGTAAATATAGTATCAACAAACTGAACATCCATTGAAATTCCGAGTGTAACAGTCCCAAGAGATTGAGTTTCACCTCTTGTAAAGAGAGCTGATCCGTGAAGCCTTGGTATTACATGAGTTTCACAGGTTATAGGCCTTATTTCATCAGGATTTCTTCCATCAACTCTGGTATTATTTTCAATAATCATCTTTCTCATGGTGTTTTTTACTTCATCCTCAAAAAACTCGTTTAAAAGTCTTGCTTTTGAAGCATAAAAATTATCTGTCCATTTTTCAAGGTACTTCTCTTCAAAATCGTTGAAAACCTTTTCTTTATACTCTGATATAGCATTGTCACGTGCTTTTTTACCTTTAGTAAGTATGGCTTTTTTAAGCAGGTCATCATTCATAATGGATTTAAAATCACTTATAAATTCGGAAGGGTATTCTATATTTTTAATAACCCATTTTTCAACTGCTATTTCACTTCTTATTTCTTCCTGGATTGATATTATCTGTTTTATCGCATCATGGGCGAACATGATCGCTTTAACCATTTCTTCTTCAGTTACTTCAAGTGATTCCCCTTCAACCATTGTAACGGCATCTTTTGTTCCCGCAACAATCACATCCATTCTGCTGTTCTTAAGCTGCTCCTGTGTTGGAAATGCAATATAGTTACCATCTACATAGCCTATTCTAACCCCAGCAACAAAGCCTTCAAATGGGATAGGAGATATATTAAGTGCCAGAGAAGCCCCAGCTATTCCCCATGTTTCAATACTATCATCAGGAAGCATTGAAAACACTGTTGAAATAATCTGAACTTCATTATGGAAATCATTAGGAAACAATGGTCTTATTGGCCTGTCAATAAGTCGTGAAGCAAGAATAGCCTCATCACTGGGTTTCCCTTCTCTTTTCATAAATCCGCCGGGGAATCTCCCTATTGCGTAAAATCTTTCCTGAAATTCTACTGTAAGCGGCATAAAATCAACATCTGGTTTTGATTTTTCGTTTGCATTGGCTGTAACAAGCAACGAAGATTCATTAAAATTTATTAAAACCGATCCTAACGACTGTTTGGCCATCTTTCCTGTCTCTATTCTAATTTTTCTACCAAAAATCTCTTTTTCCCAATACTTCATTTATTTCACCTCACGAATTTATTTTCTCTATAAACCTATTTTACCATAGTTTTAGAACATTTAACATATAATGATAAAAATAAGGTGGGAAGATTCCCACCTCTGATTAGCCTCTTATTCCGAGTTTCTTTAAAAGATCCTGGTAAACTTCAGGTCTTTCAGATTTTAGATAGTTAAGCATCTTTCTCCTTTTTCCAACCATGCTTGTCAGACCTTTTCTGGAATGATAATCTTTAGGATGCTTCTTAAGATGCTCGGTTATATGCTTTATTCTTGCTGAAAGCAGAGCTATCTGAACCTCCGTGGAACCACTGTCTTTTTCGTTAATTCTAAACTGTTCTATGATATCTTTCTTGATATCAACGTCTAAACCTCTTGACATTTGACTTACCTCCTGATTTTAGTCCAAAAACCAAGTAAAGGAATATTCCTTTTACTGAGTTAAGGTAAATTAATTATACTAAATTCTGAGATTTATGTCAATGTACTCTTTTATCTCTTTTGATTATGATATAATATCGATTGGAGGTGATTTTATACTACTTGGACCAGTTGTTACATCAAAAAGCTTAGGAAAGTCTTACCTTCAATTAACAGATGTTTTTTATTTCTGTAAAAAACATCAAATTAATACTGTGATTCTCTGTGAGGATCACGTTTTTTCGTGGGCTGAGTTCTTATATCTGTCCCATAAAAACGGTTTTAGACCCATTATACTGTTTGAATACAAAAACCAGATTTTTTTAATGCGCAACTCCGATGACTTGCTCTCTGTCATAAGGTTTATGAATAACCTGAGAAAGGATTTCAGCGGTAGCGTTATCAGTATTGATCTTCCTAAAGTGCTTTTCCCTGCTCGCATTATGAAAGGATTTTTTAAAGAACCTGACGGTTTGGCGCTATCTGATACTCTTGATGATCAGTTCCAGAAAAAACTTAAACTCTTTGAATCTTATGAGACAGCATATAGTATTGATACTTTCAAAGTTCAGTTTCCAGACCTGGGCGGTATCAATGCTCTTATAAACATCTTAAAGGGAAAAAAGTTTTCAGAATCCGAGATAAAACGTTTACGATACGAGCTGGAGGTAGTTAAGAAACTTAATGTTTCGAACTATATACTTAATGTAAAAAATATAGTTGATACGGCAAAAAAAAATCAAATTTCCGTAGGACCAGGAAGAGGCTCGGCAGTCGGATCTTTTTTAATATATTCCTTAGGAATAACTCAGGTAAATCCTCTTTCTCATGATCTTTTGTTTGAAAGATTTCTTAATTTCTATAGAAAGGAAATGCCTGATGTAGATATCGATGTCGATGCAAGGTTCAGAAATAAATTGATCTTGGAGCTTTCAAAGTTCTATGGGAAAAACCGAGTCTCAGAAATAAGAACTTACTCAAGATACAAGACCAAATCGGCACTTAAAAGGGCCGGTGAGGTTATTGGGAATCTTATTGAGACTTCTTTCCTGGATTTTCCGTTAAGGAGTCCTTCTAATATAAAAAAACTTGGTTCTTTTTCAAGGGATCAGAAAATATTATTTTATATATCATATTATTTAGAAGGTCTTCATAGCGCCAGGTCAACACATGCCGCAGGTATAGTAATATCTGAAAAAGATATTGCTGAAGCGCTGCCGATTCAGGCGGGAGCGGTTCCTGTTATTGAGTGGGAGATGAAAGAGCTTGCCTTTGCAGGTATTGAAAAATTTGATATACTATCTTTGGATACAATAACTTTCGCAAAAGATCTGAATATTGATTATACTAAAATTGAAAAAAAAGACGAGAAAACTTTTTCGGAAATATCAAAAGGCTTTACGGCTGGTTTGTTTCAGCTTGACTCATATACAGGCCGAAAGCTTTCCGTAAAAATCAGACCACGAGATTTTGATGAACTTACGGTTCTTTTATCTATAAATAGACCCGGTCCGCTTGATTCCGGCATGGTAGAGGAGTATGTTTCCGATAGTTCTCCTGATTTTCTGCGGAAGATCTTTCCAAATACTCATGGTGTACTGATTTTTCAGGAACAGATAATGTTTTTAGCACAAAACATCGCTAATTTTTCAATTGAGCAGTCTGATATGCTCCGTTCTGCTCTTTCAAAGAAGAACACTTCAAAAATACTCAGTCTCAAAAAGGATTTTTTAATGAATGCATCTTTGAAGATTGGAAAAGATGATGCTCAAAGGCTTTTTGGCTACATTGAAAATTTCGCCCAGTACTCATTTCCCAAATCTCATGCTGTTGCATACTCCTATCTAACCTACAACTTAGCCAGAGAAAAATTTCTCAATCCTGAAAAATTTTTTCTTTGTCTTATAAAATACAAAGGACTATCTGAGTCTATAATAAATGAAATACTTGCACTGGGTATGAATATCGTTGCTCCTGATCTTTTCTTCCCTCAGGGAGGTATTGTTCAAAAAGATTTTATCCTCCCTATGAGTTGTATAAAAGGCATCCCTCAAGCCATAGATCTGAGGACTCCTCAAACTACAGATTTTATAGGAATCTTTGAGTATCTTGAAAACATTGGACTAAACAGAGTTGTGATAGAAAATTTTATCCGAGCCGGTGCTTTAGATAAAGTGGATTTTAACAGGAAAAGATTACTCAGACAGATGACAGCCATCACACAGGGAAGAATAAGTGAGCTTGAGGATATTAAAAACAGTATATTTGGAGATATCAAATCTTCAGAGAAAAAAGAAAAAGATATTTCTGAAGAAGAGCTTATACTTTATGAAACCGAAAGCTTAGGATATCCCATAACTGTTATAAAACAAGCTGGTCTACCTAAAAATATTTATAAAAAGTTCTTTGATTCATCCAGAAAAATTGAGTTTTACGGCTATCATTATTTGAAAATGCTTATTGACTCTTCTGGAATATACTTTATAAGAAATTTTTCAAAAGTTCCTACTAAGATTTTCCTTAGGTTTTAAACAGAAGATCATTTAATTTTCTGTTTCTAATCATTTTCGACTTATCCGTATTACAGTAAGTGTGTTATACTTTATATTGATGACATGACAGGGAGGATTTTTTGAATGAGAGCATATCTTGGAATTGATCTTGGAACAGCCAATACACTTGTATACTTAAAGGGAAAAGGAATAATAATTAATGAGCCATCGGTTATTGCTATAGATAAAGTTTCGGAAGATATTCTTCAGGTTGGAACCGAGGCAAAAAAAATGATTGGAAAGACACCAGCCAATATAGTTGCAATAAGACCTTTGAGAGATGGAGTTATTGCTGATTATGAAGTTGCCATGGCAATGCTGAAATACTTTATAAACCAGGCACTTGGTGGTTTTAACCTTATAAAACCTACGGTGATAGTGGGAATACCAACCAATGCTACTGAGGTTGAACGCCGGGCGCTTAAAAATGCAACACTTGATGCTGGGGCTGGGAAGGCTTTTTTAATAGAAGAGTCTATGGCGACTGCCATAGGAGCAGGACTTGAAGTTGAAGAAGCTTCTGGAAATATGGCAATTGATATCGGCGGAGGAACTACTGAAATAGCAGTAATTTCGCTTGGTAACATAGTTCTTTCAAAATCAATACGTATCGCCGGTGATGAGCTTGATCAGGCTATTGTCAACTACATTAAGGCTAAGTACGCTCTACTGATAGGCGACAGAACTGCTGAGCAGATAAAAATTGAAATAGGGAACTGTTTTGAAACTCCTGAATATAATAATCTTAAAATTGATGTTATCGGTCTTGATATGCTCAGCGGACTTCCTAAACGTGTTGTCCTTTCAGGTATAGAGATACGTGAAGCTATATCGCTTCCAGTCTCAAAAATAATGGAGAATATAAAATTAGCCATCGAAAACACACCTCCAGAACTATTGGCAGATATTGTCAATAAAGGAATCTTCCTTGCAGGCGGAGGAGCTATGCTTAAAGGAATGAAAGAACTGATCGAAAAGGAAACGAAGATACGGGTTGTTGTTGCCGAAGAACCGCTGACTTGCGTAGCTCGCGGAGCAGGTCTTGTGGTAGATAAAATAAATATCCTTGAAAATCTTGAGAAAAATAGAGCTATCTAAAAATGAAAAAAAAACTTTTTTTTCTAAATCTTTTTATAATTCTGGCTATCTTTTTTAATCTAATAAAGAGTGCAGAAAATATTTTCTACTGGATTTCTTATCCGGTAGATTTTTTATTTTCAAAAGTACAGCAGAAGTTTTTATCGGCAGGCATCTCCGCAGACAGCTTTGATAAAATACTTGAAACAATCGAATCTTCACCTATACGAGTGGTAGATACTATGGAAATAAAGCTTTCCATTCCCTATGGGATAATAATGTCCGATGATCTTACTTCTTTTACTGTCGCAGCCAATAAAAAGCCAAAGCTTAACTCTCTGGTAATCGATGAAAATGCCAATCTTCTGGGCTTTGTATGCGGAGTATTTTCAAACAGAGTTGAGGTTAAGAAACTAGGCTATGGGAAAAATGAATTTTTCGGGGAGATTGAAGGCTTGGATGTTCTGATAAAAGAGTCCGAAGGGAATATTCTTGTTGAGCTTCCTGAGAATTTTACTTTTGAATCTACTCAGGTTTATATAAACATACCAAAGTACCTGCTTTCTGTGTCTGAAAGCAGCACTCTGATGACAGGAGAGTTTGTTTCACAATACTACGCTAATTTCTTTTTGTTCCGATCAAAAAAAGCATCCAATCCTGTGGTATATTTTTTGGAGGAATAAGCCATGAATATTTTACTATCTTTTTTAGTTGCAGTATCTGCAATAGTAAGTTCTTCCTGGGATAAATGGATGGGATCGCAATTAGTTTTTTCAATGCCTTTTCTAGCCGTTTATTTTAAACATCTCGATATGAATGATGAAAAGCGTTTTATATTTGCAATAGTTTATACCTTGTTTTATTTTGCAAACAGGTACGATATAGGCTTTATGGCAATTCTTTTTTTTGTTTTGTACTTTTTGTGTGACCTTTTTCTGTCAAAATTTAAGCATAATTTCTGGACAGCATTACTATACTTTTCCATGCTCTCTTTTTATCTTAACTTTCTGAGTTTTTCCTTTTTTTCCTTTTTTACAGGGATCATTTTGATCTCCATACTTTATTTTCTTAATCTGAGGCTGATAACTCATGGTAGATAGCAGAGGTAAGCTACTTTATCTTATTTTTGCAATAGGAATACTTATACTTTTGACAAGAGCTTTTTATCTTCAGGTTTTCAAATGGAGTACCCTAAACTTTGAAGTTCAGGATCTTAATACCAGAATAATACAGTCTGACTCGCAAAGAGGAAGTATATACGACAGAAACGGAAAGCTTCTGGCATGGAATGAAAAACTCTTTCAAGTATATAATTTGAGTGAAGAAATCGACAAACAAACAGAGGAACTTATACGTGAAATACTTAAAAAAAGTGATCTTGATCTGGATTCAATAATAGACAAGCTTAACTTCCAGCGAAAGATAAATTTAAGCATTAGTGCTGCCCTTGCAAAAAAACTCTCTAATATTAAAACCTTGTATGTACAAGAAAAAAGTATACGGAAGTATGCACATGTATCTTTATATCATATATTAGGCTATGTTGATATTGAAGGAAATCCAGTTATGGGACTTGAAAAAATTCACGACAAAATACTTCGTGGACAGCCTGGATATAAGATCGTAAATCTTACTCCTATGGGAAAAATAAAAAGTACTGTTGAAGAAACTTTTTCAATTCCAGGGGATGATATTTACCTTACGATTGATTTGGATATACAGATAAAAGCTTTTGAAGAACTTGAAAATTCGGGCTATCCTGGATCCATAATTGTTTCCAATCCGCAAAATGGAGAAATCTATGCTCTTGCAAGCTTTCCTACACCTGATCCAAATATGTTTTCCAGAGGACTAACAAATCTTGAATATAGAAGGCTCTCAAACAATACAAAAAAACCATTTATAAACCGTGCTATATCAGCTCTTTATCCGCCTGGCTCAGTCTTAAAACCTTTTATTGCTCTTTCCTCTTTAGAAGCGGGCCTTGATCCAAACAAGACTATCTTCTCTGATGGCCGTTATGAGCTTAAAAACTCTAAAGGACAGGTAATCGGATCTTTTACAGACTGGAATCTTGTCGGACACGGAACAACCGATCTAATAAAATCTCTCAAAGAATCTGTAAACTCTTATTATTATTGGCTTGGCGAAAAATATGGAATTGATTATCTAAAAACGAAATCTGACTTTTACAATATAACAGGAAAAACTTTTATTGATATCCCGGGTGAGTCTTCCGGAGTTTTTCCGGATCAAAAATGGAAAAAAGATAAGTTTAACGAAATATGGTACCCGGGGGAAACTCTCAACGCCTATATTGGACAAGGGTATGTTCTAACTACTCCAATAGAGATCCTTAAATTTTACAATATCCTTGCTGCAAAGGGAAAGTACTACAACTTTCACACTTTTCTAAGATCATCAAACACATTGGAAAAAGGTTCATCGATAATTTATGAAGTGAATCTTACAGAAAATTACGAAATAGACCATGAATACTTATCGCTCATACTAAAGGGGCTGAAAGAGGTTACAACTCCTGGTGGAACTGCATACGATGCCTTTAAAAACTTCCCAGTGATAACCGCAGCAAAAACCGGAACCGCTGAAGTTTCGGGAGGAAAGAAACCACATGGATGGTTTGCCGGATATATGCCTGCGGATAACCCTAAATATTCGATAGTTGTTATGGTTGAAAATGTAGGTTATGGTTCGCATGTATCAGCACCTATTGCAAAAAATGTTTTAGACCTTATTGTTAAAAAAGGTATTTAAAAGTGATCTGGCTGTTTTGGTTGCAGCAATACCTCCCTTTCCGGTTTCCCTGAGATCTTCTGATAATGATCTGCCTACCTTTCCCATGGCTTCAGTTATCTCATCGAACGGTATAAGGCTCTTTATCCCGCTCATAGACATTTCCGCAGAAACAAATGCAAGTACTGAAGCTGCCGGATTTCTTTTCACACACGGCACCTCTACAAATCCGCCTACTGGATCGCATACCAATCCCATTAGGAATTTAAGACTTAGGGATGCTGCATTCTCAACTATCTGAGGAGAACCTCCTAAAGCATAAACAACAAGAGCTGAAGCCATCGCACATGCAGAACCGATTTCAGCCTGGCATCCAGCTATTGCACCGGAAAGACTTGCTTTTCTCCTTATGAATTC
>JAKJGQ010000033.1 GCA_022704305.1 Thermotogae bacterium
CTGATTATTTCCCTGCTATTTTATTATCTTGGAAATTGGCGACAAAAAGTTATAAACTGATATTCTTAACAGTTATGGTATAATTTATATAAACTAACTCCTGCTCTGAGGTGCACAATGAAAAGAATTTCTTTTTTTCTGTCAGTTTTAATCATATCTTTTTTTCTTATATCATGCTCGGCTAACATTATTCCTATAGAAAAAACACTAAAACCGAATAATATTACAGAGTATTCGGCTATGGCTTCTTCGACATCATATGACCAAGCTTTTGCTTTTACTAAAGCAATACTTGTGGATGCGGTTTCAGAAGGTATTAAACTTGATCTTGAAGATAAATACGATAAAGAGTTTTACTTTTCATATCCATATATTACCAAAGAACTTTTCCTGAAAGAATTTCAAGAGTACTGTTCATCAGAATCGGTCAGGTACTTTGAAGAAACAGACTTCTCAGTCATAGAAAATAAAGTGTACGGTCAAAGCATCGTATTGAAAACAAGACTTTCACTTTCTCAGACTAAACATGATTTTATATTTTACTCTCTTGTTTGTGAATATCTCATAAGTAAAAATTTAATTTACACTGGCAGTAGACTGATCACAGAGCATAACCTTAATGTATCGGAACCCGTTTCAAAAAAAGTTAAAGAAGAAGTATCAGAGCTCCACATACTTGAAGAAAGCATTATTGCAAAAATAAATATCAAGGATTATTATGGTGCATTTTCAGATCTTCTTTTGCTAAAATCGACAGCCGCAGATAATCCTAACTACGACAAATATTATTCGGATATAAAAGCTTTTTTTGATCAGATTCAAGTTGATATCTCCTACCCTCAAGGAATCTTACTTGATGATGAAACATCCGCATACATTAGAGTACAGGCACCAGAGTATACAGGTTTGATAGGCTTTGAAATTACAGGGCACAATGTGGAGTTTACAAGCAAAAAAGTATTTTTTTCTGATTCTTCAAAAGATTTTACTTTTAAGATTTCAAAGTACAGCCAGGAATATTCTGTTACTTTAAGTATACGTGATATTTTCAGGAAAACTTTCATACTTAATCCTGATATTCATATTCTCAGACAGAGACAGATAATAAACAAGGTGTTTTTTATTCCCCACTCATCTGCAAAAACAGACAATCTTCCTGCAGATGCATTGATAACTACTCCGCAGGTTTCTCCGCCTGTGGAAGAGGTTCTTATTGAGGATTATTACAATTTTCCGAAAAACGATTACACTGATCTCAAAGTCATGGGAAAACCTAGACAGTACGTATACATATTTTCTTATAAAAATGATAAAGTCTATCTTATACAGAATGAACTTATAAATAACAGTTATACTTATCTTTCAAATTCATCCGAGACACTTCTTAGATTTAAGCTTGAACCTCAAAGCAACACTCTTTTTATAATATTCACTTTTTCAGCTTTTAAATCTACAAGTGACTACTCCTTGGTTGAATTCAGAAACTTACTGTTTCAAAATATGGCAGATTATATAGAAATTAAGATAGAATAACTTTCTGAATAGATACGTTATTCTTTCTGAACTTGATCAAATAATGCCAGATTTAGTTCAAGAGTTGAATCTTTCATTATATCTCTCATAGCACTTCGATAATCTTCTGCAGCCAGTTGTGGAATGAGTTTTTCTTTAGCAATCAATGCCAAGAGTACTATATTTTGCATTCTTATATCAGGAATATCTTTCTTAAAAGTTCTGAATACTTTAATACCCCTTTCTTCAGCTATGTTCTGAATATCTATTGTGCTTACATTTTTTTCTCTGGTCAACCTCACATTAAGCGGTTGCCATGACGTATCGTAATATACAAGAGTTCCGTTATCTTTCAGCTGATCATTCATGCCCCTCATAGCCTCATTACGTTCCAGCGAAACAACCATATCTGCAGAATTGGACATTATTATGGGCGAATATACATTTGTTCCCAAACGCAAGTGAGAACTGACAGTACCTCCCCGCTGAGCAAGGCCATGCGTTTCAACGGATTTTACCTTGTAGCCACAGTAATCACAGGCCCTCAGCAGCAACTCACTTAAAACACCTATTCCTTGTCCTCCTACTCCGATTATGAATATTTCATATCTGTTATTGGTTATCATCCTTATCCTCCTTGTCTTCATATCCGATAGCTCCATGAGGGCAGACCTGTAGACACGAACCGTCTCCTATGCACAACTCTTCATTTACAAAAACTTCAGAACCCTTGCCTCTCTGATATGAAGGGCATGCGAACTCATTTATACAAAAATTTTCAAGAACACATTTTGTACTGATGATCTTTACAGTCTTATTTTTATATACTCCTCTCCTTTTTTTCTCTTTAACAAATTTAAGCATACACGGATGCTTAGCGATAACTATGCTAAACTCTTCGTTTTTTAAGGCCTGTTTTATGATTTGCTCCAGATTTTTCTGATCATACGCATCAGTTTCATAGATATTTTTTATTCCTAAGCCTGTCAATAGATTTTTTATAGGAACAGCTTGACATACATCACTAAAATTTTTTCCGACAGCAGGATGATTCTGATGACCAGTCATAGCAGTAGTGCCGTTTTCCATTATTACCAAAAGAATATTATGATTATTGTAAATTGCATTTACTATGCCGGGAATACCTGCATGAAAAAGCGTTGAGTCTCCTATAAAAGCGACAACCTTGGAGTTCCTGTCAAAAAGTGAAAGCCCGCTTGCGGTAGCTGAAGAATGACCCATTGAAAGAAGCACTTCTCCCATATTATACGGAGGAAAGCTTCCCAAGGTATGGCATCCGATATCCGCTACTGTGATATTTTCTTTCGATAGGGCTTTTTTTATTGCATAAAATGCAGATCTATGACCACATCCAGGACACATTTGAGCAGGTCTTGGGCTCACATGACCTTTTAAATGATTTTGATTCTTCTCTGTAAGAAGATCCGGCCAACATTTTCTTAAAACATCATAAACCTTATCTGGAGTGTACTCTCCTATCCAATCGTTTATATCTCTTTTCCCTATTATCTTTGTACTTATTCTCTGTTCATAGGCTATAACTTTTGTTTTTTCTTCTAGAATATTATCTAGCTCTTCCAAAATTTTAACTTCTTTGTGTGTCTTAAGAAAATCTGCTATACTTTTCTCGGGAACGGGGTTAACCATGCCAATCTTTAGTATATCCACCTTGGAGTTTGATTTTTGAAGTACATCCATAAGAGAAAGGTAGGTTAGACCAAAAGTTATTATACCTCTTTCTGAACTGTTCATTATATTTTTATTGAATGTAAGTTCATCAGATATTTTTTTCACTTTTTCAAATTTTTCAAGTGCTCTTATTTTCTTGGGAAAAACAGTCTCAGTTATTGGAATATATGAAAGGTCATACGAATGAAAGCCTATTTCTTCCTTTATTATCGAAGGATTGTACAGTCCAAAAGAGACTTTTTCCTTTTGATGGCAGACGTGGGTTGTAAGTCTTAGAATTACAGGCATTTTTAACTTTCTTGAAAGTTCGGCTGCTTTTAAATACATTTCATACGTTTCCTGAACCGATGAAGGTTCAAAAACAGGAATATATGAAAGCATCGCATAATGTCTGTTATCCTGTTCGTTCTGTGATGAATTGGCGCCAGGATCATCTCCCAAAAGAATTACCATTCCGCCTCTCAACTCTAAAAGAGAAAGCTGTACAAAAGAGTCCGACGCAACATTCAACCCAACACTTTTAAAAAATACGCACGAGAGCACTCCTTTTATACTTGCTCCGAAAGCCACCTCTAAAGCAACTTTTTCATTTACGGAAAATTCAAAATAAAATGGTCTGTTCTCCCTGGGAATATCAGCAATTGTCTGAGCTATTTCCGGGGTCGGAGAGCCCGGATATGAAGTAACCACTTTAGTGCCAGTCTCTATAAATGCTCTTACAACTGCCGAATTACCCATCATTATTTCACTAAATGGCTCTTTTGAAAGCATTAATGATCCAATATCCTTCATACTCCACCTCCGAATATTAAACTTCCAAATCAATTATCACTTTTATTATAACATTTTTTACATTTGTTTTAAAATATGCTACAATTAAAAAAATACTGCTATTCCGGAGGAAAAAATGGGAAAAAGAACAGTTCTTATCTTATACCTTCTTTTCTGCATATGTATCTTTTCCACAAATGACGAAAGGTTATTCGGCCTGCTCTATAAAAAAATTTCAATTCTAGAATTTAAGATTTTTATGATTGAACCCATCAATGTTAATATAAAAAATATGTTTGGATGGACACCATTAATGATTACATCTGGATTTTACAGCGATCCTGATTTCTGTGATGTTTTGCTAAAAAATGGCGCCCGTGTCAATGAAAGAGATTTAAACGGCTGGACTCCTGTCTTTTTTTCCTGTGCTTTTAATGAAAATTATATGGTTACAGATCTTTTAATACGTAAAAAAGCTGATATAAATATTCAAGATATTTACGGAAATTCACCGATATTTTATGCCGTTCAGAACAACAGATACGATACAGTTAGTCTACTTATTCAAAGCTCAGCCCAACTCAATTTTTCAAATTTTGAAGGAAGTACTCTTCTTGATATCTGTTATGAAAAAAATATCGAACCGGAAATGAAAAAACTTCTTATTTCAGCCGGTGCCAGAAAAAGCATTTTAGATCCTGGAAATATGATAAAAGTACAAGGAGCTTCTTTTGAAATGGGAGATGTTTCAAAACTATCTTATTCTGATGAAAAACCTCTGAGAAAAATACTTCTCTCCTCTTTTCTGATTGGAAAGTATGAGATAACTTTTATGGAATATGATCTTTTTTGCTCTGACACACAACGTGAAAAACCTTCTGATAATGGCTGGGGAAGAGGATTGCGACCTGTAATGAATATCTCATGGTTTGATGCCGCTACTTACTGTAACTGGCTTAGTAAAAAAAACCATTTAAAACCTGCTTACGATGAATCTGGAAACCTTCTGGACAGATATGGTAAAAAGACTTCAGATCCTTCGGCTGTTGAAGGATTCAGATTGCCAACCGAAGCAGAATGGGAGTACTGTGCTAAATTCAGTTCCTCAAAAACAACAAATGTTTTTTCTTCCTCAAACAGTTTAGATGAAGTCGGCTGGCATGAAGGAAACTCTATGCTTAAGAGCCAATCTGTCGGACTTAAAAATCCTAATAATCTGGGAATTCATGATATGAGTGGAAACGTTATGGAATGGTGTTCTGATTTTTATGCACCTTATTCAGGAAACAACCTTAAAAATCCTATTCAGACAAACGGAAAAAGAAAATTGGTACGGGGAGGAAGCTATAACTATCTTTCTTCACTTTGCAGAAACAGTAAGAGAATGTCCTTTGATCCTGAGTTTAAATCCGGTTATCTCGGTTTTAGAGTAGTACGCTCTATTCTGCCATAAAACAACTTGACATAAGATATTTAAATTAATATAATTGAACTGCATTTTCTACGAGTATAATCATTTAAAGCTCTTTTATTTAGAACTTATCAGGAGGAACTGATGACTAAAAAAATAAGCATAAAAAGGATTACACGTGCTCCTATATGGATTGCAGCAGGTGTGGCGTTCTTTACATTCTTTCTTCATGGAATGGGAAATCCGAAAATTGGCCAGATGTTTCTTCCCATGCATTTTGTGGCTCTACTTGCTGGATTAGTGGATGGTCCGGCAATAGGATTTATGGCTGGGTTTCTTATGCCAGTGCTCAGTACACTTATATCAGGCCTTCCCTCTTTCCCTATGTTCCTATTTATGATGACAGAAATAAGCTTGTATGGACTTTTTTCAGGCTTGCTTAGGAAAACCAATATTTTTTTAAATCTATCAATTTCTATACTGGTCGGCAGATTTGCATATGCCCTTGCTTACTATGTTTTAGGCACTGTTTTATCGATAAAAATGACTCCTGTATTAAGTCTTCTTTTGTCGTTTCTTACTGGTCTGCCGGGAATTACAATTCAGCTTATTTTCATTCCGTTGATATACTTTAAATTTCTTAAGATATCAGCATCTCAGAAGGAGAATTAATTTGAACTTGCATTTTTTCGGCGGTGTATTCAGAGATACTCTCATTTATACAAATGAAACCCATAATTCTGAAGTATATGATTTATTCGGGGGATCAGCTTTCAATATGGCATCTATCGCCGTGAATTTCTTTGACAATGTATTTCTTCATTCTTCAATAGGCACTGACTGGTCTGTCTCTTTCAAAAAAGAAAACCAAAGAATACGAACGGATTTTTTAACAGTTTCAGAAAGACTTAAAACCGCAAGATTCATATCTGTCAATAATGAGGTATTGGCTGTTGAAAGGAAAATTCTTGATCAGCATATTATCGACAGGCTTTTCAATATTGATTTTGAAAGTGATGTGGCAGTCTTAACCACAGAACTTTGTAAAAAGTCTATTCAGACTGTGCTTTCGAAAAAGTGGTTCAAACTTTTTATTGATGCAGGTCCAAGACCATATTTGATAGATGCCAAAGATACTGAAAATGCTTTTGTGCTTGGAAACAGAAAGGAAGCCACAGTAGTCAGATGTGACATTATAAAATGTGGTCATAACGGGGCTATTTATAAGGATTTAATTTTCCCTTCTGATGATATAATCTATAAGTACCCTATAGGCTGCGGCGATGTCTTTGATGCCATTTTTATCTGTAGCATACTTAAAGGTATTTCATACGATCAGGCTGTACGTAATGCAATAAAAATTGCTTCAGTTTGTTCGTCAATTCCTGAAAAAAACAAGCTTCTACCGGCTATCTTATAAAAGGAGGTTTTTCGTGAAAAAATATTTTTTCTTATCAGTTTCTCTGTTTTTAACATCCATATTCATGATCTCCTGTTCTGGTTCTTTTTCATACAGCGGTTCCTTTCTTGACGGAAGAACTGGCATGCAGGCGGAACTCTCAGGCAACATCAACAAATCTTATACCTATGAGTTAAAAGCATCCTCAAAGCTTGAAATATCTATTACTGCTTCAGGAAGATTAAAAGTCCAGATATATGATCCCAATGAAAAGCTTGTGTATGAGAAAACTGTAACTGATGAAAATATATCTGAAATAGTTGATACACTTGCAAACGACGGCAAATATACTTTTCATTTTACTTCTTCGGAGCTTTCCAGTGCATCTGTAAAGTGTGAGTTTGTAAGATAATCATAATAATAGAGCAGCTAACTGTAATTTTTAAAAACATAAAATTTAACTGTCAAAAAGTATAATTCCCTCGTGCTTTAAGCAGGAGGGAATTATATATTATGCTTGATAAAGAGTATATCGAACAGTTCAATGGAGTAAAAGAACTGCTGAAGGTTTTTGACGAGTTGGACAGGCACATCGCTATTTACAGTTCAAAGGCTGGTTATACATGCTTAAAAAACTGTTCTAACTGCTGTAATAGAGCTTCTTATCACATAGAAACCTCTGTTTTTGAGATGATCCCCGCAGCTTTATACCTATGGCAGAACGGTTACTCTGAGGAGTTCATCCTAAAGCTTAACAGTATGGACGATTCAAAGCCGTGTATCTTTTATACTCCCGACTTCCTTAAAAAAAACATGGAAGGCGGATGCGGGCTTTATAATTACAGAGGCTTAATCTGCAGAGTATTCAACTTTTCAGCTATACATTCAAAAGACGGGACTCTTTTGCCCGTTATGTGCAAATACCTGAAACAATCTGAATCTGACATTGAAGAAACTGTCATGGAAAAGATTAAAAACGGTCTTGACATTCCAGTAAGTGTCAACTACCATGATCAGATCCTTTATCTTAATTACTCTCTGGCTTTGGAGAAATTCGGAATAAACGAATCACTTAAAAGGGCACTTGAGTATGTCTCTTTCAGGCTATCGATGCTAGGTTACACACCTAATCCCGACTCTCCTCCCAACAGTCCGCCGGTAAATGCTGCCTGATCATTTTTTGTAATCAATTACGTTACGCGTATGGCTTGTTTTTTCATAAAAAAGAAGCTTGTCTTTTTTTAATGCCTGCACAATGATATTTATAATTAGGAAAAGATTATAAATCAAACTGCAAAATATCAGAAAAAAAGATATAAAAGGATCGTTATTTTCTTTTATCATCAAAGATAATATGTAATCTATCCCAAAGAAAAAAAGATATAGAAGACCGTATCTCTTAAAAACCTCTTCAAAAGAAAGCCTTGCCTTTGCTCCCTTTACTCTGATCTTTACTAATGACTTTCCTGTGGTTTTACCGTTTGTCAGGTAAACTAAAACTATAAAATAAAGAAAAACAGTCAGCACAAAAAAGAAAAAGTTTCCGGAAAAACCGAGCACTGAGGTAACTAACATGATTAAAAACCAGTCTATACCGACTGCTACCGACCTCCTTACAAAAGAAACCTGCATCTTTTTAAGGTCAATGTTTTCATCTATCTTTCTCATATCGGGAAGAAAATATGAAAAAACAGGTGATAAAATCCAGCCTAAAGCTCCTCCCAGAGTATTTAAAAAAAGGTCATCCACATCAAAGAGCCTGTAAGGAGTTTTGTAGATTCCATAAAGTCCTGTCAGTTGTGTAATCTCAAAAAAAAGAGAAACTCCAAAGGCTAAAAGAACTGTTTTTAAAAAGGGCTTTTTAAAATAATATCCTAAGTATACTCCCAAGGGAAACAGAAGAATACCGTTGAAAAATGCCTGTAGAAATGACCTCTGTGTCAGTACTCCAAGATATGTTTCCGGCTTGGAAAAAATTATACCCGACTCCCTTATAATATCTCTCACAAAGCTAAACGGTACTATCTGATAGTACCTAACATCAGCCGAATGGGTGAGAGGCATATCCGAAAGCTTGGGCAAAGGAAGTATTATAAGGTAATATGCTGTGATAAAATAAAGGACAAAAGAATAAAACCCAAGTATTCTCAGTTTGTTTATATACCTGTGCTTTCTGTACTGATAAAGCATAAACGGAATAGTAAGGAAGAACGCATATAAAGGGAATGTGAGAAAAGCTGTTTTTATAGGATACACATAACTTTCCATACTTCACCTTTCCCTATATTTTCCTTGCTAGATAAGCAAAAAAATATGAAAGAAGGACCAGCAATATACACATTCCTATCCATATAAAGCCTTGTTTATCGTATTTTTTTATTTTATCCGCATCCTTTTCTATACCTTTTTTAGCTTCTTTTGAAGAACGCGAGAAAAAATACCATGCTCCCAGAATAAGTATCATCGATACTATAAAAAGCAGGTTTGAAATAAGTTCCATAACAAGCATAGATTCCACCTCAAAAGTATTCTTTTTATCATGCTATAATATATATGTGTATCAATTATACCAGAATATGGAGGTACGAATGCAAAACATTTCATTAACGCCCCCTTCAAGCATAGAAGCAGAAGAGTCGGTGCTTGGCAGTATATTCCTTGATCCGGTAATATTACCGGAAATAATTGAAGAAATACGATGGGAAGACTTTTATTACGATAAAAATAAAACTATTTTCAAATCTATGGAGGAACTGTTTGAAAAAGGAGAACCGGTCGATGTTGTTACCGTAATAGAAAATCTCCGGGTAAATGGAAAACTTGCTTCAATAGGTGGAGAAGAGTTTCTTATAAGCCTTGCACAGGCTACTCCTACCACAGCTAACTTTCTTTACTATACAAAAATTGTAAAAGAAAAAGCCCTTTTAAGAACTCTTATCACCGCTTCATCCGAGATAGTAGAATCTGTAAGAACCGTAGGAGATGCCCAGGAAATTCTTGAGTTCGCTGAAAAACGTATATTCTCTATCGCCGAAGCACGAGCAACCAGAACTTACGACACTTTGCCAAATATAATGCATGGAGTCTTTGAGAAAATAGAAGAGTTTAAAAAAAGAGCTCAGGAAGGTTCAAATGCACTAGTAACAGGAATATCCACAGGATATAAATCCCTTGACAGAATTACTTCGGGTTTTCATAAATCCGATCTGGTAATAGTTGCAGCGAGGCCTTCAATGGGAAAGTCTTCTTTTGCGCTTAACTTGGCTGCTAATGTTGCAGTAAGAGAAAAGAAGTCCGTTGCGATATTCAGTCTTGAAATGTCAAAAGAACAGCTTGCCAACAGGGTTTTATGCTCAGAAGCTTCTGTTGACCTTCAAAAGGTACGTACAGGAATGATCTCAGAAGATGAATGGAGTAAATTGGTGTATCATGCCGGTGAACTGTCAAAATCAAAAATAATATTTGATGATGAACCCGGACTAGACCCTAGAACTCTAAGAGCAAAAGCAAGGAGAATGAAAAGAGAGTTTGCAATAGATGCAGTATTCATAGATTATATACAGCTTATGACATCAAGAGTAAGAGATAACAGCGAAAACAGGCAGCAGGAGATATCGGAAATATCCAGATCCCTTAAGCTTCTTGCAAGAGAGCTTGATATAACAGTAATAGCCCTTTCACAGCTCTCAAGGGCAGTTGAACAGAGAGAAGATAAACGTCCACGCTTAAGTGACCTGAGAGAGTCCGGAGCCATTGAACAGGATGCAGATATGGTAATGTTTCTGTATCGTGATGCTTACTACAAAAGAAAAAAAGAGGACAGTCAAAATGATCTTATTCTTAATCAAGCTCATGAAGCAGAACTAATCATAGGAAAACAAAGGAACGGTCCGATAGGAACATTGACTATGGTTTTTGAACCGTCAATTGCCAGATTTTTTGAAAGTGACAAGACACATTTATAGGAGGAAAACATGAAGGAACAACTATTGAATCTGCTTACCTACAGATATCTTATACAAAAAGAAATATATGAGCAGCTTAAGCTTAAATCTTCACAAGAAAAAAAGGAGCTCCGGGAACTTCTACAGGAGCTTTTACAGCAGGGTCTTATATATAAGGACTCGAAAAACAGGTATCATACAATCGATAAAAACATGGTAGCCGGAGCTATAGCCTTTACTAAAAGCGGAAGCATGGCTTTTGTCCAGGGAACTGATTTAAAAGAGGTTGCTGTTTCGGTTGAAGACTCGAACGGAGCCATTCATAGAGATAAAGTCCTTGTTGAAATTACCGGAAGATGGCGCGATCTTCCCAGTGGAAGAGTAATACGAATCATTGAAAGACAGACTAAAAAATTTGTCGGTACCTTTGAAAATAAAGGGATATTTGGTTTTGTTGTCCCACTGGATCAAAAAATAAATACCGATTTTTATATCTCGCCAGAAGATATAAATGGCGCCAAACCCGGTGAAATTGTTGAGATTGAAATAATAAAATGGGCGGAAAAGTCCAAAAATCCACAGGCTAAGATAATAAACATTCTTGGAAACAGAAATAATCCTAAGATAGATCTTCCGATTGTTTTATCCAAACATGCTCTGCCAGCTCCCGGAGAGTTTCCCAAGGACGTATTACAGCAGGCTAAAAGCATTCCAGACTTTATAGATGCAGACGAAGCCCATACTCGTAAGGATTTCAGAAAGGAAATAATATTTACAATAGATGGTGATGATGCTAAAGACTTTGATGATGCTGTCCAGATAGACAAGCTTCCAAACGGCAATTTTATCTTGGGAGTCCATATCGCAGATGTCTCGCATTATGTTCCAGAAGGGACAGAATTAGATAAAGAGGCTTTTGAAAGAGGCACCAGTGTCTATCTTATAGATACTGTAATTCCTATGCTTCCGCATGAACTCTCAGACTGGATGTGTTCTCTGGTAGAAAAACAGGACAGGCTTACAATGTCACTTATAATGGAGATAGATAGATCCGGAAATGTTATAGATTACAGTGTTTACAACGGTATAATCAACAGTGTCAAGCGACTTACATACTCAAAGGTAAATAAAATTCTTAACAAAAGTGCCGAACCTGAGCTGGTCGATGAAATCGGTTGGCTGGAACCAAAATTCATACTTATGAAAGAACTGATGGAAATTCTACGAAACAACAGAAAAGAGCGTGGTGCCATAACCGCTATCGAAGGAGCCGAAGTTTACTTTGAATTTGATGAGCAAGGAAGAGTAAAAGACATCATCCCTAGGGAACGCGGAATTTCCGAAGTAATTATTGAAGAGTTTATGATAAAGGCCAACGAGACCGTAGCCTCAATATTCGATAATCAGGGTCTTCCTTTCATATACAGGGTGCATGAAACCCCTGATCCAGAAATGATCGTACAGTTTAGAAATTATGTTGATGCTGCAGGCGTAAAAATAAAGATGCCTAAAAAACTTCACCCAAAAGTTCTGGAGGAAGTCTTGGAAAAGACAAAAGATTCTCCACTTTATGAAAGTATACAGAGACTGCTTGTAAGATCCTTAAAGCGTGCAGTATATTCAGATGTAAATATCGGTCACTTTGGTCTTGCATCCGAGTCTTATACCCATTTTACATCTCCGATACGTAGGTATCCCGACCTTATAGTGCACAGACTTCTAAAAAGATTTATAGAAAATAAATACAGCTTTTCAAAAAAAGAGATCGAAAAGTATGCCAAGATCCTTCCTAATATTGCAAATCATTCATCCAAAAGAGAAAGAATTGCCAATGAAGCTGAATGGGATCTTGATGACATGAAAAAAGCGGAGTACATATCCAACTACCTGAATGTACCTTTTGAAGTAGTTGTAACTTCTGTAACCAAGTTTGGAATCTTTGTTGAAATACCTAAAAAAATGATAAATGGTCTCATCCATATATCTCAGCTTAAGGAGTACTACCGGTATGATGAAAAAAACAATAGGCTAGTTTCAGAAAACTCATCCTCAATTATCAGTATAGGCGATAAGATGGCTGCAGCCGCAGTAAAAACCGATAAACTTACCGGACAGATTGACTTTATACCTTATGAAGAAAATAAAAAAAACAACTCGTCTACTCAAAAAGTACATAAAAGTAAAAAGAATCCAGAAAAAAAAGATGCCCCTCATAAAAAAATAAGAATGGGTGAAAAAAACAAAAAAAGTAAAAAACGAAAGTGATCTTATGCCAGAAAGAAAGATTATTCATGTAGATATGGACGCGTTTTTTGCAAGCGTTGAGATTAGAGATAATCCTTCATTAAAGGGGAAACCAGTTATAATAGGTGCCAAACCGCAAGAACGCGGAGTAGTTTCTACTTGTTCGTATGAAGCTCGTAAGTTCGGAGTAAAGTCTGCAATGAGTATAAAAATGGCTTATAAACTATGCCCACAGGGAGTATATATGCATCCGGACATACGAAAATACGAAAAGGTATCCGAGGAACTGCGGAAAATATTTTACAGGTATTCTTTTAAAATTGAACCGGCATCGCTTGATGAAGCATATCTTGATGTATCTCAGACTGCAGATCTTTTTTCCGGCGAATATAATACAGCTTTGAAAATAAAGAACGATATAAGGAATGAATTGTGCCTTAGTGCATCAGTTGGTATAGGATATAACATGCTAACAGCCAAACTTGCAAGTGAAGAAAAAAAACCAGATGGTCTTTTCTGGATTAAAAACCAGACAGAGTTTAGCAATATTTTTATGAATAGGTCTATAGGCTGTCTTTACGGAATAGGTAAAGTCACTGTAAAGCTTTTGGAAAGCTACGGCATTTATCTAATATCTGATCTTCAAAGCTCTACTATAGAATTTCTTACATCCGTTTTGGGATCAAGAGGGGAAGAAATTTACCTTGCATGCAGGGGAATAGATGAACGTGAAGTAACTCCTTCCTATCAGAGCAAATCTGAAGGACGAGAAATAACTTTTCAGTACGACACACGTGATTTTAAACTCATAAACGATACTATAATAAATATAATAAAAGAACTTGCATTTAACCTAAATGAACAAAAACTCTGGTGCAGGACGTTAACTCTAAAAATAAAATATAAGGACATGCATACCATCACGAGAGCCAAAACCCTTGATAATCCGACGAATAGTTCAAAAGAAATATACGAAAGTATAATCAGGCTTTATAATTCTGCTCCTAAAAACCAGCCTATACGTCTTATTGGTGTGAGTTTGAATCATTTCTGTGATTCTCCATCAATACAGCTTTCTTTTTCTGATATAAACCATTCCCAGAAAGACGAAAAATTCAATAGGCTTGTGCATGAACTTAAAAAGAAGTACGGACAGGAGGTTATCAAAGATCCTCTTGATTTTAAAAGATAATGGAGGCACAGTATGAATGCAGAAAAAATAGATGAGCTCCGCATGCAGCTTAAAAACTTCATGGACAAGGATTTCAAAATAACTTCCTATCCTGCAAAGTACAGCCTAAAAGAAAAAGTAATCGATTATATTTTTTATCTTATGCCCTGTGAAGGTCAGTACACTGAAAAGGAGATAAATGCTCTTATAAATGAACTACATACCTTCGGTGATCCTGCCCTTTTACGAAGAGAACTGGTTGAGCACGGATATCTTAAAAGAACTCCGGATGGTTCTAAATATTTTATAAAGGAGCGTTGAAAATGCCTAGGAAAAAATGCTTAAGTAACTCAGGAAAAGGCTGGTGGCTTTCTTCGGTGATTCTTCTTTTGATTGCAGAAAAGAGCTGCCATGGCTACGAACTGGTGGAAAAACTTAAAGAATTTGAAATTGATCTTCAGGGAGTAGGAAATATTGCAAGAGTTTATACTTTTTTAAATATGTTTGAAGATTCACAATATGTAAAAGCAGATTGGGATACTTCTTTTAGTCCGCCAAGAAAAGTATACGCTATAACTTCCAAGGGCATTGAACAGCTCTCAGTTATAAAAAGTGAGATGTTTGCACAAAAAAATCTTGTAGAACTATATATTGAACGTTTTTCTGATCTTGAAAAAAATAACAGTCACGATAAAAAACTTTGAAACAGGCGGTTTAAGAGAAAACCGCCTGCTTTATTTTTCTTCAGGATACTGTAACTTGATTACATACTCCCGTTTGTCAAAGTAAGCTGTTCAACATTGAGATATACCGTCTTGCTAAAAAAATAAAAGGCCGCAGCCTTTTATTTGTTATGACAGTCGTGGTGTTCATCTTCCGAATGATTGCATTTATAATCCTTGTCCTTAAGCGTACTTTGAATGAACTGATCCATTATCTGCTGTACAGTTCCATCTGCACCTTTATAAACTTCAATTCCCAGATCAGCAAAAAATTCTATTGCCCTTGAACCTATTCCCCTCGCAACCATAACGTTAACGCCATTCTGTTTCATATACTGCGGAATCTGACCTGGTGTATGCTCATTAAAAGGGTTATCATGAATATCTACTTTGTATTCGGATCCCTCCAGATACACAAACCCAAAAAAAGGTGCATGTCCGAAATGTTCACTTATTGGTGAATCCTTTCCCTTGTTTTCAAGCAATGGGATAGCAACTTTTATCATACTGATTACCTCCGTTCTTTTTCTTATCTATAACTATATCATAGTTTTATATATTTACCATTTTTGATTAATAGTGATTATAGCTGATTTTATACTTTTAATAATTGTTATAATCCAAAATCATTCTTTTATATTATTGATATATATATTTTTTTTATATATAATTGAATCTGAAAAATACTACATTAAGGAGAAAAACATGAAAATTGCAGTGTTATCAGGAAAAGGCGGGACAGGAAAGACTTTTATATCAACCAACCTAGCTGCCTGCATCGCAAAAAGACATAAAGTTACCCTCTTGGATTGTGATACCGAAGAGCCTAACTGTTCAATATTTATAAAATCAAAAATTGATGAAAAAACAGAAATATCCTTGAAGATACCGCATATTGACAGTTCTGCCTGCAGCAGATGCAAGAAATGTTCTGACAACTGTTATTACGGAGCAATAAGTATCTTTAAGCAAAGTCATATGATTTTTGATTTTTTATGCCACGGATGCGGTTTATGTTCTTATATCTGCCCTTGCAATGCCATAAAAGAATCTGAAAAACCCATAGGAATTATAAATAGTTATATTGAGAAAGAAAATATTACTCTTCATGAAGGTCTACTAAATATAGGTCAGGCAAGCGGTGTACCTATCATCCGCGAAATGAAAAAAAAAGCAGCTGATTCTGAAATAATTATACTTGATTCTCCTCCGGGTTCTTCATGTTCGGTGGTAGAAACTATCAAAGGCATAGACATGGCATTATTGGTAACAGAACCTACACCTTATGGCCTACACGATGTTGATGCTGTAGTAAACTTATGCACAGATATGAGAATACCTTTTGTGGTAATAATAAATAAAGACTGCGGCTCATATGAAAAGATGGATCTCTATTTTGCTGAGAAAGACATAAGAGTAGTATCAAGAATACCTTTTTCAGAAGAAATATCAGAACAAAGTTCAAACGGAAGATTGATAATTGATGCAAAAAGTTCATTTCATATTTTTGAATCCATCTGTAAGTCCATCGGAGTGATATCATGATAGAACAGCTTGCAATAGTAA
>JAKJGQ010000034.1 GCA_022704305.1 Thermotogae bacterium
CACCTCCGGGTATCAAGTTTTATTGTTTTCTGATAAAAGAATACCCTGAATGTGTTAACGGTCAAGCACGTACATTACAAAATATAAAAATTATAATTAAGATAAAGTAACACAGAACAAAGATAGTTACCAGAAAGTTACTTTGATTCTTGGATATACTCCCAAGCTAGGCGTGAGTACTCGGTTGCATGATCGTTTAGCTCTTTTCTGTGGGATGCATCAAACTCCTTTTTCTTTGAAGCAGGTATGCCGGCATAAAGTTCATCCGGTCCCATAACGTTTTTTTCCTTGACAATACTTCCCGCTGCAATAACTGTTCCGGACTTTATGACTGCGTTATCCAAAATTATGGCTCCCATTCCTATTAGTACATCATCTTCTATGCTGCAGGCATGTACGATGGCATTATGTCCTACAGTAACGTGATTTCCTATCTTTACGGGGGCGTTTTCGGCGGTATGAACCGTACAGTTATCCTGAATATTTGAATTTTCTCCTATTTCAACCGGTGCCATATCTCCACGTACAACACAGTTGAACCATATGCTTGCTCCGTCCTTGATCTCAACATCTCCTATTATAATTGCTCCCGGAGCTATGAAAACATTCTTTCCTATTTTTGGTTCTTTATCCTTATACTTGAGTATCATTGGATTCCTCCTTTTTTTCTTTGAAGATAAGTGTAAAGGTACTTCCGGAGTTTACCTCTGATTCTACTTCTATATCTATTCCAAGTTTTTCAGAGATTTTTTTGGCAATGGAAAGTCCAAGACCATGCCCGCCTTCATTTCTTGAAAAGCTTCCTTTATAGAATCTATCAAATATTTTTTCAAGTTTTTCTTTTTCTATACCTATTCCATAATCTCTTATGCTCAAACGGTTATCTCCGAAGGAGATGTCTACCTGCTTTTTTTCAGAGAACTTCAGTGCATTGTCAATAAGCACTTTAAGAACTATGGAAAGATACTTCTCGGAGGTCAGTACTTCAAAAGGCTGACCATAAGTGTTAATCTGTACAGAATTTTTATCGTATATATCAGTAACATCTTTTACTACCAACGAAACATCTATAACTTCCATTTCCATGTTATAGTCCGGTTTACTTAGCAGAAGAAGCTTTTCAATAAGATCCTTGAGGTACTCTGTTGACTTTTCAAGACTTTGGATGGATTCGTTCAGTATGGTTTCATCTTTAAGTCCCCAGCGCTTTAGCATGGATATATATCCGGATACCGTTGTAAGAGGAGTACGTAGTTCATGAGAAACATCTGATACAAATTGTTTTTGTGTTTCATAACCACTTTGCAGTCTCTGGAGCATGGAGTTGAGTCTGTCTGATAGAATCTGAAATTCTAGGGTCTCCTGTTGTGGAATCCTTTGTTCAAGAGATTCTACATCTATTTTTGAAATCTGTCTGGATATGTGTATTACAGGTCTTAGGGTTCTGACTGCAAGTACATAGGAAATAAAAAGCCCAAAAAAAGATCCGAAAATTATCATCATGACAGTGACGTAGTCAAAGGTCTCTATAAAGGCTGTGTACTCAAGAGAAGGTCCGCCTATGGTTAGAATGGAGTTCTCAAAAACAATGAACTTGACAAAAATAAAGTATATTCCGTTAAACTTGTATATGGATGGTGGATTTGAGAGGTTGAACTTTTTGTCTATCATGTTGTATGGATCGCTGAGAACCTTTCCGTCTATTATTACAATCTTTCCAGAGGTAAGATTTTTAGTAATGCTGTTGGTGGTTTCTATATTTTCAAGAAAGCTTAAAAGATCCTGCGGAAGCAGCTTGTCAACATCGTAAATTCCCTTTGATCTGGGAGGGCTGACTTGGTTTATGAAAATTTTGCTATAGGTTTTCACAGATTCATTAGCAACAATTACCCTCAGGAAAAGGGAAACATATACCACCACAAAAACCATGGCAACTGTAAAAATTATAGTAAGCCTTAAAACTGAACTAATTTTGTTGTTGTTCACTCTCTCTGATGACGTAGCCAACACCTCGCACGGTTTTTATATAGTCGGAACCTTCCCCGAGCTTTTTACGGAGGTAGTTTACATAAACCTCAACAACGTTGAGGTTTTCATCCTCACTATATCCCCATACTTCTTCCATAATCTTCTCCTTGCTGACCACAAGGTCTTTATTAATAACAAGGAGCTTTAATATATTGAATTCTGTAAGACTAAGATGAATTTCATTTTCCTTTACAAAGACCTGCATTTTCTCAGGGTATATTTCGATACTGCCTGCTTTAAGCAGTTCCTTTGACTTTCCGAGTCTTCGTAACAATGATTTTATACGAGCAAGAACTTCTTCTATCTCAAAAGGTTTTACCACATAGTCATCGGCGCTTTTCAGTCCGTGGACTCTGTCTTCAAGCTCTCCCTTGGCTGTAAGCATTATTATTCCAACATCTTTATCGTAGTCTCTCACAGCTTTTGCAACTTCAAAGCCATTCATTTTGGGAAGCATGATGTCTAATAATATCACATCAGGCTTAAAATTTTCATAGAACTGTACGGCCTGTTCTCCGTCGTATGCAATCTTTGTATTATAGCCCTCGTGTGAGAGCTCAAGTTCCAGAAGCCTTGCTATAGATTTGTCATCTTCGACTATAAGAATATTAAACATATCTCCTCCTATTCAAAAAGACACCCCATCCGGGGCGTCTTTTAAAACTCAACTGTGGCAAATGCTGCTATTTTATACTTTAAGTCAAGACCTGCCTGTGCCTGAAATGTCAGAGGCAAGAGTATATCTGCCTTGGCGTTTATAAATGCATGAGGTCTTATAGTGTAACTGTTGGGCATAAGGTACGAAAAATCCACTCCTCCTCCTGCTTCAAGATACTTGAGAAGACCGTAATCCTGCAATATCCTCCAAGCAACGGAAAGATTGTATTCCAGACCGGTAAAAGAAGGTGAGATCTCAGATTTTTCAAAACTAAGCATAGTGTTAAGCAAAAACTCTCCGTAAAGGCTAAAAGCATCGATTTTTTGTGTTTCTCCTACTCCTGCTTTCATATAAACCTTTCCTTTGTTGTCTGCTGTCAAAGAGATTATTCCCTGAAGATCGGATACTATCGAACTCACAAAATTAAGGTTGAAATAATCTTTAAAATCATATAAGAACGAGATGCTTCCAGAGTTCATATTGACAGAAGAATAAAGACACGGCTTAAGAGTCTGATCCAAGGATATCCCGGCACTTACGCTTGCGTAACTCCTTGCATCTTTGGAAAGACTTACCTCAAGCTTGGGCATGAGGTTGAATGAAACTACGTAAAATTTACCGCCTATAACGTATGTTGCATATATAGGTTCATTTATGTTCTGGGCACTGGTCATAACACCGGAACTTTCTCCTGAGGTTACTATTTCAGTTGATATGTTGAATTGATTTTTGTCTACCGCGACTTTGCCTTTAAGAGTACTAAAATCTTTAGTAAACTCAAACTGGGCACTTTTATCCATCTGCAGATATCCTATCTCAACAAGTGTAGTAAGCCTGGTAAAGTTTCTTGTGAGAAAGTTAAGAGAGTTGGCATATTTTATGGGAAAATCAAAGTAATTCAGCTTCTGTATAGCTGTGAAGGCACTCTGGGATACAGAGTAGATGTTATATATGAAGGTATATCCTGTTCCGAGTTTATCCAGCTGGCTTATGATATCAATAGCCTTCTGGGCAACCTGATCTTTACCGTAAACCACTATAAAATCGGCTCCCTCTATATACTTTACTCTTTCACCGAACTGGTTCAGTACATCTTTTATGTAATCCGTTGTGATGTTGTCAAGTTTAACAACATTTGGCTTGTTGAGAAGAATTGAAATTTCAGATGGTGTATCAAGAGAGCCTACTACGTATATTCCTTCGGCAATCTTTTCATAGTCGTAGGGAGTACCGTAAAGGATGAGTTCCAGGGCAGATTCAACGCTTATGCTCATTAAAGTCATAGTTACCGTACCCTTGACTTCCGGGCCGACAATTATAGTGACTCCCTGGGATGTGGCTATCTGATCTATTGCGTTGGATATCTCAGTTTCGTAAAAGCTTATATCAAATGCATATGTTAGACAAAAACTCAGTACTACCATGGACATGAGGATCAGCTTTTTCATTGGATTTCACCACCGCTTGCATGGCAGTTAACCAGAAAGATTAGCTGCTGTTCTACTTCTTTCTCTATCTTGGTTTTGAAAAACATTCCTATTCCAGGAATCTTTGAAATAAGGGGAACTCCTATTTCAACTTGTGAAGATGTGGAGTAGTTGAAAGAACCTATGGTCCCTTCCTGGTCAAGATTAAGTATAAAATCTGTCATGAGTTTGTTGGATATTATTGAATTGCTTTCTTTTTCAACTATTCGACGGTCTTTAAGCTCAATATCAGCATTTATCCTGACTTTTTTTCCGGTCATCAGGAACGGAACAATTTTTATGCTGAAACCGGTATAGTCATTTTCTTCTTTTGTAAGCTTTAAAGGATCTATAAGCTTTCCGGATATGGTTCCGGACATTCCGGAGATGACACTCAATTTGGCATTTGCCACAACCTGGGCTTTACCTTCTGTTATGGCTTTGTTCAGAACAAGGGAAAAGTTTTCATTGCCAAGATCAAAGATCATTTCCAGTAGATCATCATAAAAATAAAGACCTTTTTCGCTATTTCTTGTATATTTTGCAGGAGAAGCCTTATTGTAGATATTGAGTTCATCTATTCCCCATTTTCTGAAGACTTCTGTGTCCAGCTGTACAACTTTTACCTCTATAATCATTTCAGGACGGCCCATGTCAATCTTACGTATAGCATTGGCAATAACGCCTGCAATTTTGGGAGGAGCATTTATTACCACTAGGCTCTGATCCTGTTCTGAAAATGAAACAAACTTCTGAAGATACCTTGGAAGAAGTTGAACCAGGTTTTTGGCGTTAAGATAACGTGTTTTCATGACAAAGGTATCGTTGAGGTGTATGGATGTACCGGAAGATGGATCCGGAACTCCTACAAGATAGTAATCCTCAATCTGCTTATAAGCATATCCAAAAGGCATAAGAATCATTTCAAGTGCTTTGGTAAAAGGCTTGTCTTTTATTTCTACCGTTACATAACCGGCTATATTCGGGTCCAATAGAATTGTAGTTTCAAAATCCATAGAAAGGTTTGAAATGGCTTCTCGGATATCGGTCTGGAAAAAAGAGTAGTTAGCCAGATCCTGTGCCTGTACTAGACCGCAAAAAAATATAACCAGAAATAGTCCAGTTAATTTTTTCATTAAATCACTCCCAAAAAGGTAGTTTATTTTACCTTGAAGTCAAGACTTTCCTGTTTGGTTATAGGATTGCCTGCAGTATCCGTTCCCATGGTATGGATTATCTGGACTGTAATTTTATCAACAGTATCTTCTAGAGCAAGATCATAATTCAGAGTAACTTCTGTATCAGGATATATATAGATATTCTGATATGGTTTGGTACTTTCTCCTACCATCTGGTTTGTCTGACTGTTGAACTTATATACAAGCATATCGTACTTTATTCTTGAGTTGCCTTCATTTTTAAGTTTTAAAGATATATGGGCAGTAGTTTTATCTTCTGAAAGAGTAACATTCTTTTCGCTTACGGTCATTGTATAATTGTTCTCGCCAAAATCTACGATAATAGGTACCTGAATATTCTTTACCAGAGTCTTTTCTGAAAGTTTACCGCTGGCATCAAGGTTGAGATAGCCGTAGTATTCGCCATTAAGTGAATCAAGTGCTGCTCTTCTGTAATCAAAAGTAAGAGTAACGGGACTCGATGAGCTGGCAAAAGCCCGTGACAGAATATCTCTGGTAGTTCTAAGAGTAACATATTTTGAATCCATAAGCCTAAAATAGCCTTCAACACCGGCAAAAGCAGAAAAATCATTAACTAGAGAAGGTGTTACTGTTGCATCTATGTAATCGCTGTTTACAATAAGAACATTGGTATTGACGGGATTTACCTGTACTCCCCTTGAAGAAGCTCTTTTCTCAATTTTCACATATAGTTCTTTTGGATCTGTTGAAAGAAGCAATGTCTTTCTGCTCTGTTCTATTTCAGCAGGTACTATCAGTTCGGTCTGAAAATTGGTTTTCCCCTTGTAAAAATCCTGGTATCCGTAGTCCATAGCAAACTGAACCTGATATGTTCCGGGTGGTATTACCCTGTCAATATTGAAAACAAGGGTTCTGGTTTTTTTAGGAGAAACAAACTCACTGTCATTCTGATCTATGCTTAAGGATGCGACAATTTTTTTCATGGAATCAGATTTTATATCAATTCTTCCCCAAACTGAGGCTATCCAGTCGCTCGGGTTTGAGATTTCAAGTTCCAGACGGATACCCTTAAGTTCTTCCGCTTCTTTCACCAGATCAGCTTTTGACGAGTTTACAAACGTTTTTTCTTTGTTACCCTGACCCGATACAATAAGTTGGACAACTCCAACATAATTTATCCTGTATGCCACCTGTCCAGTGGTTATAGGGGAAGCGGAGGTAAAAGTAAAGGAGGCAAAGTAGCTTCCTGCAGCATTTGAAGGAACCTTCACTTTGAACTTCTGTATCGATTTTTCACCAGGGAGTATTCTGAGTTCATTTGGTACGGTAATCCAACTTACGAATGACCTTTCATAGCTATCGTCATAGATCCATCCCTTTCCTGCCGGATCAATGTAAACACCTTTAGTTATTATTGAAATAGTTTCGGGTGAGTTGGTAGTGTTTGAAAGAATAAACTCAATTTCTTTTTCTTCATTAGGGTTTGCTTGTATGGTCTGTATCAGCGGCTGAACCATAAAACCAAAGACTGCCGCTGAAATGTAGGTAAAAAACAGAATGAAAAGTAACTTTTTCATTTATATGCCTCCCCTCGCATTATTTATTTACATGATTATTGTATCATAAAAACCATATCAAATAGAATAAAAATTAAGGGGCTTGCGCCCCTTTTTTAGTATGTTTTATCAAAAATAATAATCAGGTTCAAAAGTTATGGTATAGTTTATTACTGCACCGTTTCTATCTGTAGGAGTAAAGTTTTTGTCAATGTTGAATATAGCTTTTATATCAAACGAATGAGACTTTACCGCTTCGACTCTGTCCAAAGTAGCTAAAGCACTTGTTTTTCCGGGAACAGGGTCGAAATATTTTGATTCTATGCTTTCTTTGGGGATTATGTCTACTTTGGTTATTGAGTTGACAATTCTATCTGAATCTGAACTGCCGCTAGATTTTATTTCAAGATTTATCCGCAAAGTGTTATTTGAATGTACATTAAAAGTTCCCAGAAGCTCTCCTTTTCCATCGGCGCCCTGCCACTGTTCGGCATAGTACTGGAATCTCAACTCGCTTACCGGATCAATGCTTGCCCTGATCCACTGATAAACATAAACTGTTACAGAAGCCTGTAAAGTAGCATCTGTATTAGACCGAAACTGTTCATGCGGCTTGTCAACAAAAGGATATGTAGTATTGGCGAAAAGCCCTATTGCCATTAAACTGATCAACGATATCAACAGAATAATTTTTTTCATAAGCCACCTCCATAAATTTTATTTTCTGTCTAAATTTTATACGAGGTGTGTAAACAATCAAGCGTTTTTATTACACGATAAAAACAAAAAAGTTACAATTTTATTTCTGAAGAATATTTTTTTTACATTCTGTCATGTTTGATTTTATACATAAAAAGATACTTTTCCAATGGAATCTGCTCCGGTCTGAGAAGAGGATCTATTCCGCATCTTAAAAGAAAATCCGTAGGATCGTCCAGGATAGGTCTGAGATTATTCTTAATATTCTTCCTTCTCTGGGAAAAACAAACATGAATAAATCCGAAAAAATCCTTGTCATCTGGGCTAAATCCCCGGTAAGGAGTCAGAGAAACCACCATGGAATCGACCTTTGGAGACGGAATAAACTCGGTACGCGGAACAATGAACTCCTCTTTTACGGTGCAGTAGTACTGTACAAATATACTCAGCGGACTGTATTCTTTTCCTTGTACTGCAGCCATACGTTCTCCGAACTCTTTTTGAACCATCAGTACAGCTTTTTCAAAAACAAGCCCAGATGAAAAAATTTTCTGGAGGATAGGTGAGGATATATTATATGGAATATTGGCCACATACTTAACTTTTGGAGGATGTACTGCCAGATCTGCCCTTAGAAAGTCTTCAAAGAGTATCTGTACATTTTTATAACTGCAAAATCTTTCAGTGAGAAGCTCCTTCAATGACAGGTCAGCCTCGTATGCAATAATATTTGCTCCGCTTGCGGCAAGTTTTTCTGTCATAGTTCCGGCTCCGGGACCGATTTCAATAACCGTTTCATCTTGCTTTATCAGAGCAGTATCAACTATTTTTTGGACTGTTTCCTCAGAATTTAGGAAGTTCTGCCCGAATGATTTTTTAAGATGAAGTCCGTACTTTCTTATCCACTGTAAAGTGTTCATTTTTTCTCCATCTTTCTTATGGTGTCTACAAGGGCAGCAAAGAGAGGACCCGGATTTCCTACCTTGGACTTAAGTTCAGGATGATACTGTACACCTATAAAAAACGGATGGTCTTTAAGCTCCACAACTTCTACAAAATCTGAAATACCGCTCACCATAAGCTTTCCGGGTTCGTTTTTGTCTGCTGTGGTAAATATTTCCGCAAACCTTTCCATATTCACCTCAAATCTGTGCCTGTGCCGTTCAAAGATTCTTTCTTCACCATATATATCGTATACTTTGGTGTTTTTGAAAAGCCTGGTTTCCTGAGAGCCAAGTCTCATGGTTCCTCCTAGCTTAAGAATCTTTTTTTGTTCTTCCATAATATCTATGACCGGATACTTAGTATCAGGATCAAACTCTGTTGAATTGGCTCCTTCAAGTCCTGCGACATTCCTTGCATACTCAATAACCATTGTCTGTAATCCTAAACAGATTCCGAGGATGGGAACTTTATTTTTCCTTGCATACTTGATGGCATTTATTTTACCTTCGGTTCCGCGTTTTCCGAAACCTCCCGGAATGATGATTCCCTTGAACTGCTCAAGCATCCTTTTTACTTCGTCTTCACTTTTGTCCTCTAATAGTTCGGCATCTATGAGCTCAGGTTTCCTGGCACCGCAGAGAAAGATGCTTTCCAGAATGCTTTTATAAGCATCGTCTGTTCCAAGATACTTTCCTATGAGAGCAATTTTTAGATCATCGAATACGCGTGGCGGATTCCATGAGAACTCATCCGAAACATCTATTCTCAGTTTCTGTGAAATAAGCTTATGGATATTCAGGTTATGAAGTTTTTCCGGTACCTCATAAATGTTGCCTAGGTCAGGTAGGTTTATTACATATTCTTTTGCTACACCACCAAAAAGAGAAACTTTTTCCATGCTCTGACGGTCAATTTCGCTCTCTGTCCTGACAACTATCATATCCGGCTGTATTCCTATTTTTCTCAGAGTCTGAATAGACTGCTGAGTGGGTTTGGTTTTAAACTCATTGGTAACCTTAAGGAAAGGAACATACGTTACATGGATAAACATAAAGTCTTCCCTGCCTGTTTCTACTGAAAGCTCTCTTACCGCTTCCAGAAAAATCTCTGCTTCGATATCACCGACAGTTCCTCCAATCTCTATGATAAGAAGATCTGTGTCAATACTTTTAATATGGTTTTTTACTTCGTTTGTGACATGCGGAACCATCTGGACTGTGCCACCGAGAAACATTCCTTCACGCTCTTTTTCAATTACATGTTTATATATCTGTCCTGCGGTAATGTTGTTGCAACGCTTCATGTTAATGCCTGAAAATCTCTCATAATGACCCAAGTCAAGATCAGCTTCGTATCCGTCATCGGTTACGAAAACTTCACCGTGCTGGTTGGGATTCATAGTTCCTGCATCAACGTTGAGATAAGGATCGATTTTTAAACTGCTTACCTTTCTTCCGGCTTCCTTCATTATACGGGCGATCGAAGAAGATACCACCCCTTTTCCGATTCCGCTGAGAACCCCGCCGGATACAATAATGTACTTCTGCGCCATACTTTTCACCTCGTGTTTATTATGCCTTATGGTGGTCCGAAAAATTTAAAATAAAAAAGGGGAGCAAGGCTCCCCCGAATTCTCGGTTATTCTTCGTCGATGTCCAGTTTTTCTGCAATTGCCTGAACTACATCTTCCACAGTCTTTATTCCTTCAAGTTCCTCATCTTCGATGGTTATTCCAAGCTCGGATTCTATAGCCATCGTAAGATCAACCAGTTCAAGCGAATCAGCGTCAAGATCATCTATGAACGAGGCGTCAAGGGTGACATCAGCCTCATCAACGTTTAGTGTCTCCACAACGATATCTTTAACCTTTGTAAAAAGTTCTTCTCTTGTCATAACGTTCAGCCTCCCAAAAAACTGCTTTTGTTGTTAAAAAACCGATCTTAATTTTTAATCCAAATTCTACTTAATTATATTTATTCTTTTTTGGTTTGTCAAGTATGAATCCTACAGATAAGTAAAATTTTTATAAATTTAAAAGCTGAATATATGAACAAGATTTTTTTGTTTAGAAACCTACTCCGATATCTACCCTAAAGGCCATATTATTGGTATTCATAAGCATATCGAAGTTTCGGCTTCTGCTTGAAACCTGTGCATAAAGCTGTACGAGATAAATATCTATTCCCATTCCGGCCGAAGCTTTCCAGCTGTTGTTAATGCTTTCCAATCCAACATTGAACGGAAGTATCCATAACAGATTACCCTGTGCGTTTACTCCCCAGTCAACTCTGGAGTCATTGAAATAATACTGAATGTAAGGTATCCAATCCAGAATAAATGGCAGTCTTATGAATGCAGACATGTTAAGTGGAGCATCGGCAAGTATCGGTTCGTAAAGTACAGTTTCATCAGTTTTTATAACAGGATCAGAAATATCAACCTTTCCTCCGAAAAGAGGATTATTATAAGATACTGTCGCGGTAGCTGTTACATTATTTTTTCTGTCAAGTTTAGCAGGAACAAGAGTTATATTATTCAAAGAAACTCCTAGGAAAGGCTTTCTGTTTTCTCCGGTGACAAAACCGATATCAAGTTTCTGACCTGCTTTGTTACGGAACTCGTGCTGGATATCCTCTGCTGAAAAGTTCTTAAGCTGAGAGTACGAAAAAGGACTTACGTATGAGAAGTCTCCAGTCAGGGTTGCAGCCATAGTGCTGTTCTGTGAATTGGTATCAAATTTGAAGTTGTAAACAGAGTTCTGAGACTTTGCAATAGGCATGAAGTAACCGTACTTTACTCCCAATGCAAAGCTGTCGCTTCTTAATGCACCGTATGCGCCGGCATCTATGTATAAATCGCCGAAGATCTGAGATGATGCAGTATAAGTTTCATTTATTTTATTGCCGTTTGCAATTAGATCTATCAGTTTGTTAGGAACGCTCAGATCCATACTTCCTTTAAGGTAAGCATAAGTTCCCAGTCCAAGGGGCCAGAAATGTATACTGGCATGTGCACCGGTTTCTGTCAGAGCAAAAAGTGAAAGATCATTTCCGTTCAATGAAGTGTAAAGATCGTTAAAATCAATAGTATAGACACTGTTGGGTGGCATTGCATCCCGAATGATGTCTGGCAAAGCCTTGTAATTCTGGTCAATACTAATTTCAGGCGATACTCCGACTTCAATAAAACCTCTGCTCCTGAAACTCATAAGAGCAGGATTCAGGTCATTTTCCCATGAACTGAAAGGGTTTGCCATAAAAACAACTGCAATCATTACAACCGTAAACACTAAGAGAAGTTTTTTCATATCCGCACCTCTTTATAAGATTTATATTTATGCTGTTTATTTTCAGTCTATGTTCAAAGGCAGTACAATATCTGTTCCTAAAAGCGCCCAGAATTTCAGGTCGATCTTTCCTTCTCCATTAATACTATAATAGGTATTTTCAGGTGTTCTTGGAATTACCACTCTTATCTTCACAGTGTAAGGATTAGCTTCAAGAATCTGTGTAACCAGATCGCTAAGATCTGCCACAGGGTTGCTTTCTCCTCTTTCTACTACAATCTGTTTTATTAAAGTCTCATTGCCGTCATTAGTCAGAACCTGTATTTTTGCGGTCATTCCAAGAGTATTGTTAAGATCAAAGTTGAGCTTGAGCTCTTTTACCTTGGAGAGAATGCTGTTCATGGTTTTTTCTTTTTCTGAGTCTGTCCTGCCCAGTATATCTTCGGTTAAGACTATGTCATCAGTTATAGTGGCATCCTGTGTGACTTCAAACTCCATCGGTATACTCATTGAAAGCCCTGCCTTTATCTTCTGTCCGGCAGCTATATCAAAAGATTCCGAAGTTTTTATCTTATATCCTATTTCCAGATTTTTCGGAAGGTCGTTTATTATGTCTTTAAGAAGCAGAGGTGTACTCTGTTCGTTTCCAAGTGCAATCTGGCTGTTTAGAAGGGTTACATGCTTACTTTCGTTTGTACGTCCGCTTGTATAAGTAGCATCAAGCGTAAGATCTACATTCTGCTGTTGGGCAGTATCCATAGAAGTAGTTATGGATGCAGGTATATCTTTTATAAGAATGTTTTTAAGAAGCTCAACAGTACTCAGATCAATGCCTGTATCTGTTATTAATCCACTATTCTGAACATTTTTGACATTTATATTGTCTATGACAATTCCGGTAACGTTAACTGTTGCATCAAGAGTATATTCCTGACCTGTCATTATGTCAGTTAATGTAAGCCTGTCATTGATATATCCTTGAGGTGCCGCAGAGAAATGGACATCAAAGTTGTCTATTTCCGAAATAGGGATGGTTTTACCGGCAAGATCTATAGTCCAAGTTTCGGTGGCATCTCTGGTAAATGTTTTGAAAGCATAGGCTATCAGTCCGTTCATTGTTATCGAAGCGTCCATGCTTAACGGCAGACCGTTCTGTACAGTTATCTCAATTGAACCACTCTTAAGTTTTATAGAGTTTACCATATCTTTGACATTCTGAGCTATTGCAACATTTTCATCTATCTTCTTAGCCAGACCTGCCTGAGAAATCTCTGCCTGCGAAAATCCGATGTTTTCAAATTGAGGATTGACAGAAGGTGTTGAAGAAACGATATTTGAAAGACTTATCTTGGATACTGTGAACGATATATCAGAAGTTATACTCTTACCTGAGAGGTCTGCCACAATATTGCCTTGTGAATCTATGGAAAGAGGTACCTTCGACGAGGCATCCTCACCCATTGAGACTTCACCGGTTACACCATTCACAGAAACCCCCGATGGAAGAATTTTTATAAGGCTTGAGGCCTTGAAAGTACCAGTTCCAAGTGCTTCTGGTTTTGTCACAGTTTCATTCAGAGCAAGCTTTGCATCCTTTACTGCAGTTAAAGCTATGTTTGGTGTGAACGAAGATTCAATCTTTGTTTCGGAATTAAATGCTAAACAAGCATTCACGCCTGACATGGTTATCGTAGCTTCAATTCTAAGATCAGATGTAGTTAAATCCTTGTTTGATAAGCCAAGCTGCAAGGGAAAGGATGTTACGTCAGTTGCTGAGACAAGCACTTTGCTGTTCTGCTTAACAATAATATTAAACTTTTTGGATACTCCGGTCCATTCGGAGGGAGTTGAAAGATCAATAGTTAAATTTCCGTTTACGGTACATGTTGCATAAGCATCGGACGCCACACCGAGCTTAAAGTATTTCGTTTGATTGCGGATATTTTCAAAATCTAAGCCGGTGGCTGCTTTAATACTTGCAGTCTCAAAGTCAAAGCTTATATCTATACTGGTATCTCTTGCAACTCCGGTATTTGAATAGGTTATTGATGAAAGCTGAATCTGAAGATCGCTAGCATCCATAGTCAGGTTACCAAGGTCTAGAGTGAAGGTCTTCTCGAGTCCGTCTGCAATATTCTGATAGCCGGACGAGGGAGCAATTATTGAGCCTTTGTTAATGACTTTAAGAAGTACATAAAGCTCATCGCTAGTATTTAAAGGAGCTACAAGCTTTAACTTAATATTAAGTCTACCTGAATAAAAAGTAGCTGTATCAAAAGAATCAATCCCTGTCACTGGAAGTGATATATCAGGAATTGAACCGCCTCCGTTTGGAATAAAGACAGGGTGGGATATCGAAGGTATTGTAACGGACGATGGAAGATCCATACGATCCATTTGCTCAGAAAGGTCAAGGGAGGAAGCTGAAATAGAAGGAAGTTCCAGATTGATAGGATTAAAAGGTGGTATCGACGGAACGGTAAAACCGGCACTTATTGTCTGGTTTACCTGCCCAAAATCAATCTCATTGGTATCAAGGTCTATAAGATCTTTTGAAAAACCTATGGTAATGGGGTTTTTTGAAGTTACTGTGGCCTGGGGCAATGAATCGGTAATACTTTTTTCTATATCTTTCAAATATCCTGAAAATTCAACCGATGTTGCTCCCGCAGGAATACTCAGGGTTGGCTTCGCCTTTATTTCCAAAGTTTTTATATTGCAGGACGAAAGCGCAAAAATAAACAGTAATGCAAGCAGTGAAAGGAAAACCGTCTTTTTCATAATCCACCTCCAGAGTTTTTTGCAAAAAAATAATAAGTTATTTGTTAATAACAATTATCATTAATATAATTATATCATGTTAACAAACACTTTTTAAACTTTTTAGGCAGCCTATGCTTCGAGTCATCATTGAATAATACCCGCTTGTCAGGATTTTATTGTATAATCTGTATATAATTATCTTAAGGGGGCATGTTTATGATATGCTATGAACTTTATTTACGTTCCTTCTTTGACGGAAATGCTGATGGAATTGGAGATTTAGATGGTATGGAGCGTAAGCTGGATTATCTTATTGATCTGGGTATAGACTGTGTATGGCTTTTGCCTATAATGAGTTCGCCTGCGTTTCACGGCTATACTATATCGGATTTTAGGAGCATCAACAGCCTTTACGGAGACTTTGATGACCTAGATAAATTACTTTCTTCAGCTCACAGGAAAGGTATAAAGATAGTTCTTGATATTCCTGTAAACCATGTTTCTGTTTGCCATGAATGGTTTATCCATGCTTTGCAGGGTGAAAAAGAATATGAAGAATTTTTCACATGGGCAGATAAGAAAACGGATATAAATGAGCTTCGTCATTGGGGAAATGCTAGGATATGGCATAACATAGACAAAAGATATTTTTACGGTCTTTTTGGTCCCGGCTCACCGGATCTTAACTTTGAAAATCCTTTGGTTGTGGAAAAGATAAAAGAAGTTTTTTCTTTCTGGCTTGGAAAAGGATTTGACGGATTCAGACTTGATGCTGCCAAGCATATCTTTGATTACAATACCGTAAAGATGAGGTTTGAATACCAGCATGATAAAAATATAGCATTCTGGAAAGAAATGCGCAAACACATACTGCAAATAAATAAAGAAGCAGTTATTATAAGTGAAGTGTGGGACAGTCCGGAGATTGTAAAAAAATATGAAGGACTTTTTGAAATAGGCTTCAACTTTCCTTTTTCTTATAGTATAAAAGATTCTGTGAAACATACTGATGCTTCTTTTCTTGCCGATGAAATGGAAAAAAATCTTTCCTCATACTTCATTGATGATCCGGTTGTAACAAAATCTGGCAACTTTCTTACTAACCATGATATGACAAGACTTTACAGTGAATTAGGGAGTATAAAGGATGTAAGGTTTGCTTTTTCCATCCTTTTTACACTTCCGGGAATACCTTTTATATATTACGGTGAAGAACTGGCAATGCAGGGAAAACTTAAAAACGTAGATTTTACGGAGGATTCTGAAGAACCGATACAGTGGTATGAGCTTGGATACGGTTACGGCCAGACTGAATGGAAAGGATTCAAGTTTAACCCCGTTGGCACAGGCAGATCAGTTCAGGCACAATCACATGACAAGAACTCATTTTTATCTTTCGTTAAAAAACTTATACTTTTTAGAAAAGAAAATATATGGATTGAAAACGCAAAGATTCAGATACTTGGCAAATCGAAAAAAAGTCTTTCCATAAAGCTTTCTTACCAGGACAAAGAGGCGTTGGTAATTTACAATTTTTCTTCGCTAAAAAGAGTTCTTTGCGAGGAAAATTCTAATATCTTTTATATCAACAACTTTCAAAGAAAAGGAAAAGAAGTTATTCTTGGCCCAAAATCTGTTCTTGTAATCATAAGAAAGTAATAGTTTTAACTCCTTCCTTCAAAGGAGGAGTAGATCTCCCCTTCAGGGGAGTACAGCGTAGCCGGGAGGGATGTGCAATTGACTTCTTGTCAAACTCCATGGTAGAGTTGACAAAATTTCTTTTTTATACTATAATTCACTTAGTGAATGAATGAAAGAGGTGTGTCTGTGTTTAAC
>JAKJGQ010000035.1 GCA_022704305.1 Thermotogae bacterium
ACAAGCCCGAAGTATTTCTCATAGGTGCTACCCATATAGGAAGAGATCTTGCTCCCAGAATATCTGCAACAGTTGATACCGGACTTACGGCAGACTGTACAAAGCTTGAGGTAGATCCCGAGGATAAGAAACTTCTTCAGACAAGACCAGCATTCGGCGGAAATATCATGGCCACTATAGTGTGTCCAAAGCACAGACCCCAGATGTCAACAGTAAGACCCGGCGTTATGAAAAAAGCTGAAAAAGATTCTTCAAGAACCGGAAAAATAATAACTGTAAGTCCGAAATTAAGCTCACAGGATATAAGAACCAAGGTTTTAAATATCGTTAAGATGGTCAAAACAAATGTTGACATACAACAGGCAGAAATTATAGTTGCCGGAGGTAGAGGTCTTGGCAAAAAAGAAGGCTTTGAACTTATTGAAAAGCTTGCCGAAAAAGTAGGCGGAGTGGTTGGGGCATCCAGAGCAGTAGTAGACAGCCAGTGGATAACTCAGGATCATCAGGTCGGACAGACAGGCAAAACCGTAAGACCCAAAGTCTATATAGCCTGTGGAATATCCGGCGCCATCCAGCATCTTGCCGGAATGCAGGATTCAGACTGTATTATAGCTATAAACAAAGATCCGCAGGCAAATATCTTTAAGATAGCTGATTATGGTATTGTAGGAGACCTTTATGAAGTAATTCCACAGATAATCAAGTCTCTTGATAATATAGACGAACTAAGCAAATCAGTTTAGGAGGGATAGTATGAAGTATGCAGAAATTCCAAACGGATACATCTTTGAAGCAAAAAAAGTAATAACTGCGCATATGGTAGATACCTTTGCACAGATAACCGGAGATAAAAATCCTATACATCTTGACGAAGAGTTTGCCAAAACAACCGTTTTCGGAAGAAGGATAGCTCACGGAATACTTACCATAGGCCTTGTTTCTGAGGTTCTCGGCATGGAATTTCCTGGAAAGGGAACTGTTTATATGAAACAGGATGCCAAGTTTCTTAAGCCGGTCTATCTTGATGAAGAGATAACGGTAAGAGTTGCAGTAAAGGAAAAGATAGATGAAAAATTCAGACTGGTTCTTACCACACAGGTAATAAAAAGCGATGGTCAACTTGCTGTTGATGGTGAGGCATTGGTACAGTTCAAAGTACTTTAATTTAAACCGAAAATAAAAAGGCAGAATTTTTCTGCCTTTTTTACTTACTTAATTAAAAGTATCTGAATTTTCAGATACTTTCTTTTTATGTCGTTTTTTTTTTGATATAATCTTATTATATTTGATTACTCTTATTCTTATAAATTCTCTTTCTTAACGAGGTGTTTGATGAAAAAGTATGCAGCCTTTTTTGACCTGGATAAGACTCTTTTAGTTACCAACAGCGGGAATCTCTTTTTCAGATACTGTTATCGGCTGGATCAGATAAAGTTTTGGGAACTTATAAAGCTTATCCCTTACCCGCTTTTGTACAAACTTGATATGTTAAACGTGGAAGCCTTGGCAAGAAAGTTGGTACTACGATTTAAGGGGGCTTCCAAGGAAGAAATCTATGAATTTACTGGCATGTGGGTAAAAAACATGGTAAAAGACTATTTTAGGAAATCGGCTGTCCAGGAGCTCAATCTTCATAAGGAAAAAGGCGCACATACAGTAATGATATCAGCCTCAACACACAATCTCTGTTATCCTATTCAGCAGTATCTGGGTATAGAAGAACTGATATGTACGGATATAAAGTTTGAAAACAATATTTTTACAGGAGATCTGGGTGTATACTGTTATGCACAGGAAAAACTTACACGGGCAGAGAATTTCTGTAAAACTCATGGTTACAGTCTTGAAGATGCTTACTTCTACAGCGATTCCTACTCAGACCTGCATCTGCTTGAAGAAGTAGGCCACCCGGTATGTGTGGCTCCTGATATGATTCTTAAAAAAACAGCTAAAGAGAAAAAATGGCCTATCCTTTATTAAATAAAAAAACTCCTTGGGGAGTTTTTTTATTTTTCATGTTTCCTAATTGAGTTTTTTCCGTTTTTTTTCGCATCGTAAAGTGCTTCATCAGCTTTTTTTATACATTCCTTCCAGTCTTCAGAAGCAAAGTTGCAGTAGTACCCTATTGAAACACTTATAAACTTTTTGTCTTCATATCTGAAGATTTTGCTGCTGTTAATGGTTTGCTTGAGTTTTTTACAGAACTGCAGAACCTCTTTTTCGTCTTTGCCGATCAGAACATACAAAAACTCATCTCCTCCATACCTTCCGGCAACTACACCTTCATTGTCATAAGACTGTGAGATCTTTCCTATAAGCTCTATAACTTCATCACCCTTCTGATGGCCATATGTATCGTTTACGATCTTAAAATCGTCTATATCCATCATCACGACAGAAAAACTATCTTTTAATTCTGACAGGAAATCGATCATGTAATTATAATTATAAAGACCGGTAAGTCTGTCTTTTATCGATGAAAGATACATAAAATCAGATTTTTCTTTTTCCTTTAAAAATTTATTTTGAAGAGCCAGATAGTATTCAATGACTATGAGAAACAGACCAGATGAGAAAAAAACAAGACCGAAAAGACTGTAGCTCAAACGCGAAAATCCTCCCATTATGACATTTAAAGTATCATAAGCGGCGCAGAAAAGCAGTAATCCGGAGCTGCAAAAAATTATCAGTTCCTGCATGCCTCTGCGTGAAACACTAAAAGATGCCGTCATCCATCCCACAATATTGGCTAATACTGCAATATTGGTAATACCGTAATTAACCTGAAACTTGTACATTGTTGGGGAAAAACCATATAACAGAACCGCTGCAGCAACAGCTGAAACTCCAAGCCAAAGGTTGTACTTCTTTCGGTACTTTTTATAGATTGCTATGCTTGTAAAAAAAGCAGCCATATAAACCGCACTCAGAATAATTTTTTTAAAGATAAGCAGAGGCACCGGAATAACCATGACCGGAATATAATCGAGCGTATTTATGCTTGCCAAAAGAGCTCCCAAAGCAAAATAAAATACCTCCGCCGGTGCTTTTTTTCTTGAAGAAATAAAAAATATGGCAAAGAAAAAAAATGCTATGAGATTAAATGCAAATGAAAAAATAATCAATCCGTTCAGTTGAATTGAAAAAAAATCTATAAGTCTCGAACTGTTTGATTTATCAACTATCATAATCGGAAAATCGGATTTTCCAAGCTCACCGTCCGCATATATCCTGAAAACAATCTCATTAGACTGTCTAAGATCGGTTCTGCTTATCTCATGATAAGAAAAACCGTTCCATATGTTACTGTTTAACCTGTAATCACCGTTGGATCCTATATATCTTCCGTTAAAGAAAACATCGTAGGAAAGAGCGCACAGTCTGTATGCGAAAAGATAAAAACTTTCATCTTCAGACAAGCTTATAAAATCTTCATACGAAATGTATGTACAAAAAACATATTCAGTCGTCTTTGAAGTATTTAAAAGCCTGTACTCAAGAGTATCAGAATACCCGTCAATATAAAAGCTGCCGAGTTTTATGCTAGGAATACTGTTAATAATACTTTCCATTTTATAATTAATGTATAAAACTATTGATGAAAAGAACAGAAAATACAACAGAATAAGGGCTATACCTTTTTTCATTTATAACTCCATACCGTCTTTTAATTTTTTTATTATTCCTACTTAAAAATAAAAGTTTCAGTTCAGGTTTTGAACTTTTGCACAGCCTGCTCAAGTTTTTCAGCCATACTGTTCAGCAGTCTGGCAGATTCAGTCGTTTTTTCTGCAGCTGCAAACTGTTCTTCCGTATTTTCTTCGATCTCTTTGTTTTTTTGAAGGAACTCTTTTATAGTAGAGTTGGTTGTTTTTACAGAATCCGATACCTTTTCCACCGTATCAGACACATCTGTGGCAGATACTGTAACCTCTTTTATTTCTTGGGCTGTCCGGACTGAAGATTCAAAAATGGATTTAAATGCTTCGCTGCTCTGCCCTATAGAGTTAATACCTTTTTTTACTTCCGCACTCAGCTTTTCCATGGACTGTATAGACTTGTCTGAGTTCTCTCCTACCTTGGAAATAATATCCTGTATCATTAATGCCGCTTCCTTTGACTGCTGAGCAAGTTTTTTTATTTCGTCGGCAACTACTGCAAACCCTTTTCCGTGCTCACCGGCTCTAGAAGCTTCAATAGATGCGTTAAGAGAAAGCAGATTAGTCTGTGCGGCAATCTGCGAAATAGTCTGGACAAATTCACTTATCTCCCTGTAAAGTGCGGACATTTCAGATATTATTGACCGTGATTCGGAAAGCGCCTTATCGATTTCATTCATCTGTTCTATTGAACGGTATATCTGAGTGTTTCCTGCCGTGGCCTGATCCTTGGTGTTTTGGGATACCTGAGAGACCAAAAAGGTTTTTTGTGAAATTTTCTGTGCTTTTTCAGACATTTCACTGAGGAGACTGCCTGCATAATCTGATTTATCTAATAGCAGTTCAATATCAGAGACTCTCTTCTGAACATTCTGGGCTATGCTGTTGCTTGCAGCTGTAGTGATCTGGGCTGAATCCGAAAGCTCTTCAGAAAGCGAAAGAATTTCGGAAGTGTTCTCTTTAATAGAAATAATAACCCGCTTTATGTCAGATATCATAAGGCAGAATGCTTCTGCAAGTTCTCCTACTTCGTCTTTTCTGGACATATCAGCACTCACGGAAAGATCACCGGTACTTATAAGTTTTGATTTTTGAACCAGTGCTTTTATTGGTTTTGTCAGATACAAAGAAAAAAACACTGTCGCAGCCACAGAGATTAAAAGTGCGAGGAACATGCTCAAATTAAGAATGAATCTTTCTTTTTCTATCATTTCCATGATTTGAGATACATCAAAATCAGCTCCTAAAAGCCCTATTATACTACCTTGTTTGTCAAATATCGGCGATATAGTGCTTATAAGATAACCGTAGCTGTCGTTTGATATGTCAAGCTAAGGTTTACCTGTTTTATAAACCTTTTCAAAGGTTTCAACATAGTTTTTTTCGACATCTCCAGGTGATGAACCGTTTTCCTGCCCATAATCGCTGGAAACAACATATACATAACTGCCTCCTATTTTGGCCATGGTATATAAAAATTTTAGCCCGTTAGCATCTCTTATGGTTCTGATTAAGTTCAGAGTATCTGAAAAATAAGCTGCTTCAGATATACTTTCTGCATCTTTCTGATTCTCTATCAGCCTGATAACCTCCAAAAATTTAGCCTTATCGATCATTTCAGAAGATTTTTCAGATATCTCCTCAGAACGGCTGACAACTGTCAGTTCAATCGTTTTGTTAATCATCCTATCAGTGAAAAATCCAGTCAGTATAAGTAAAGAAATAATAATAACCGTAAAAAGTGCCGAAATTTTAAAAGCTATTCCATTCACAATCTTTTTAAAAAAAGTCCTACCCATAATATCAGCTCCCGAATTTTAAAGTGAATCTCAGCATAATAAAACTTTTTGCAGTTTATATAAAAATATTTTCACCGCCTGTATCTTTTTTCTATCCTGACAAGAATGAAAATATACGCCCAAAGAATTATACAGGATAACAAAAGCCCATACAACCTGTTTTCAACTGTGACAAGAGGTATAAAGGAAACAGTTCTCAAAAAAGCTTTACATGTTATGGCAAGAAAAGAAGCCGCAACCCCTAACGGTTCAAGTGGAACCAGAACCATAAGCATACACAGAATCATCAGAATATCCAGAACAGGCTCAACAAGAGGTGTTAAAAGCGGTCCTAAAATTGAAAAGCTTCCAAAATATGCAATACAAAAAGGAAGTACCCCAAGAAAAGCACCGACGGAAATTACTACAGTGCGAAACAAAGGAAATAACTTTTTCTTTTTAAGACCAGCCGTGGCCCTAACCGAAAACAGTATCATAAAAGCTGATGAATAACTCATTTGAAATCCTGCGTTATAAACATTCAACGGCATAAAAACCAAAGAGAGGTATCCTATAAGGCCAAGTACATTAAAAGAACTTACACCGATATCAAGAATTTTAAAAAAACATACCCCGATAATAAGAAGCCCGGCACGCATAGAACTTGGAGAAAAACCCGTCAAAACCATATAAACCCATACCATACCCATATTTATTAACAAACGCAAACTTCGCTTTCTGATCAGATATCTCAGGACAAAGAAAACTGTTGCAGAGAAAAGATAAACCTGCATCCCTGAAACCGCAAAAAGATGAAGCGTACCCGAACTCTTAAAAACTTCCTTATCCTTAAGACTACCCATAAAGGAAGCTGAAATTATATCAAATGCTTCTTTGTCCTTTACTGCCAAAGAAAGATTTTCAAGTGCCTTTTCCTTTATTCTGAAAAAAGAAGAACCGAACGAAGGCGCAGCATAAGAAGCTTTTATATACCCTTCTTTTAGCTGACCTGCCACATATACGTTCTTACCGCAGCTGATCGTTTCCGTACTGAACTTATAATAATCAAACTTTATGTAATCTCTGTATTTCTTCCATGTACCGTTATATATATAGCTGCTTATAAGTGTATAAGAACCATTCCTTCTGTCTACCACTCTCCCCAGAACACCGACATCACCTTCAATCCTTGACATGTCAGCGTATATAAAAGGAATCAGTAAGATCATAAGAAAAATAACCATTCGCATATTCCTAAAAGTCAACACCAAAAAGACAAGCAGCAATGTGCATACAGTTAATGAAACCCAAAAATTTATACTTTTAAGTAAAAGTGAAACCGCGAAGATCAAAAAAAGCTGAAAAAAGAAAGGAGGTGCCCCCCTGCCTTTAACCATCGAGCAGCTTCCTTGATTTTATCTCCTGTAATGCCCAAGGCAGACCGTCTATGAAACTCTTAAAATCTTCCTGTTGGATGTATACTCTGAGATCTTTGCGAAACCTGGTAAACGCTGTATATATGAGCTCTTTACTCAAAAGCCTGCTCTTGCCGGGAAGTACCACGATAACGTTTTCAAACTCACTTCCCTGAGCCTTGTGTATTGTAACTGCATAGGCACTGTTAAGTAAAAGTCCGGCCTCATATGTTCCAAAGTTTGCTTTTATACCGTTTTCAAAGGAAACCTGTATGTAAAACTCATCCTGAAAAGGATCAAATACCTTTTCGACATATCCTATCTGTCCGTTGTAAACTTTTCGTTCTGGAAGATTTTCCAGAAGTATTACCCTTTCGTTCTGGTTGTATCCCTTTATATCATATCCGAAAATACTTTTTTTTATCATCAGGTTAAGCGCATTGACCCCGAAGGGGCCTATGTTATTAGGAGTTAAAATTATCCATTCTTCCCTCTTTTTTTCATATTGAGATATCTGTCCTAAAACAAGAGACCAAAGTTCCCTTGCCGAAGAGTACTTTTTTGCAAAAGAAGAAAAATCCATCCCCGTTTTAGATGTTCCCTCAAGCACAGCCCTGGCGAGACTGCTCTGAGGACTCTGATCATCAAAACGGTTAACTACCTTGAGTTCAAACAGATTACCAGGTAGCTCATGTATGAGCTGACTGAAAACCTTTCCTGCTCCAACAGGAGGAAGCTGATTTCTGTCGCCTACAAAGATTAACTGCATAAGATACGAAAGGTCAACAGAGCTTAAAACAGCTCTGAAAGATGGCATATCAATCATAGAGGACTCGTCTATAATTATGACTCTTTTACGCACCTTTTTCCCGCTGCTTCTTCTTTTCATTAAAAATCCGTTTTTGAGTGAAACATACCATCCGTTCTCATATAAAACACTTGCTATCGTCCTGGCTTGAAAGCCGGTTACTGTTTTAAGCCTGTCCGCAGCCTTGCCAGTCGGAGCCAAAAGCATTATATCGTTTTGGGTTATAATCCCGTTACCAATGAGTCCTTTAAGATACGAAAGAATCAAAGTCGTCTTTCCTGTACCCGCCCTTCCGCTTATAAAAAAAAGCTTCTTTTTCTGCATAGCATAAAGAGCATCCTGTTTTTCAATAAATCCTCTGTCATCTTCGTTTATTCCGGTATCTGAAAGAATCTCATCCCACTGAATATACTTGCCTGAAAAAACGGTTTTTTTGTTCCAGATAGAACTTACAGCTTGAGATATATCTCCTTCCATCTCACTCACAACCTTAAGCTGAACAGTACCGTCATCGTTCAGGACAATGTCAGGACTCTGAACATCCAAGAAAGCATCAGAACGTTCAACATAGGATGAACCATTTTCAAAGGTTTGACGTACTTGTTCAACAACAGCTGCCTGCGCCTGGTAAGATGAAAAATCCTTATTGGGAGCATATATAGATAACGCCTGCTTCACCTTATCAAAACCCACCCGCGCAATCTCATGACCACTTTTTCCATACCTTGAACTTACTGAAGTATCGTAAAGAGACAGCATATAAGGATTCTCAATCAGATCTTCCACAGTCAGATCCTTATCTGACATAACAGAAAAAAGTTCCTTGTTAAAATCTGCAAGCTTTTCAAAAACAGCATATGGAACATCAAGACATGATAAAAACTTGAAATACTCCCTCTTACTTTCGCTTTCAAAAAAGTCAAGACTGTCAACAAACTTAAAAAAAGAACGGTAGGGATTTTTCCGCCCTGCATACTCAAAAAACACATAGATATACTGCCCTGCATAGAGATACCTTAAAGCATTTGAAATACCTTGAAATTCAAGCTTACCTGAATAAATACTTCGTTTTTCCTCATATAGAAGTGAAAGCTTTTCCTGCCATGAACCGCCTCCTGGCTCTGGTAAAAGCTTTTGAATGGCATAACCTATGCTTTTTGTCATCCCGTCCATAACATATAATATAAACTCTTTGCTTATGCAGAAGTTCCATCCATTCCTGCAAACAAAAATATTTCTTATAGGCTTAAGCTCAAAAGAAACAGTCTCCGGAATGGCTATACTGATTTTACTCCTGGAAAAAACACTTGAAAATCTTAACAGCACAGGTTTTCCTTCATTTAAATATATACTGTATACTTTTTTTCCGGTACTTACCTGCCGGTGTGAAAGCATATTATTTCCTCCACGGCTCTGGTAATAAGATCTATCGGCATAAAAGGAACACCGGCTTTTACGGCAGCCTGTTCAGCAGAGTAGGGCACATGTATAAAACCGCTTTTTACGGAAAGACTCTTTTGCCTGATATAACTGGCACATCTATAAAAAAGATTATTACAGACATAGTTACCTGCACTGTTAGAGATACTCGCCGGTATCTTCTTATCTCTGAGCATTTTGACAATCCCATAGATATCAAGAGAGCTAAACAGACCGTCATAAGGACTTTGCTCTTCAATCTTTCCAAAAGGAGTGTTTCCCTTGTTGTCAGGTATCGTTGCATCATCAAAGTTCACTGCAATTCTTTCCAAAGAAATATCCGTTCTGCCGCCAGCCTGCCCAAACATGATTACATAGTCGGGAGTACAACTGTCCATCTCTTTCTTTAAAACCTCGAATGCCTCTGCGAAGACCACAGGAAGAAGAAGCTTGCTGACAAATTTCTCATCAACCCGGGCATTTTTAACAGCCTGCCAGGAGGGATTGACATCTTCTTTTCCGAAAGGCTCAAAGCCTGTGACAATAATTTTTTTCATAAACGCCTCCTTTTTCTTACATACTATTATATCAAAAGTAAGCTTATATTATTTTGTGACAAGCCTCACTTATTTTTTTAAGCTTTTGTAGTATATAATATAGTGCGGAATAATATTTTTGTATTAAAAGAGAGGTGTGTCAAATGATAGAAGTAAGCGGGATATCCAAAAAGTTTAAGACTAAAAAGAAAGTCGTTTCAGCATTGGAGGATGTCTCATTTTCATGTGAAGACGGAAAGATCTTCGGTCTTTTGGGTCCTAACGGAGCGGGAAAGACCACGGCCTTAAGGATAATGGCTACTCTTCTTAAACCAGACAGTGGAAGTGTAAAAGTAAGCGGATACGATACCGTTAAGCAGTCAACCGAAGTCAGGAAAAGAATAGGATTTCTGACAAGCGATATGAAGCTCTCGGGAAATCTTTCACCTGATGAACTGATGAATTTTTTCGGTGAACTGAATCATATTTCAAAAGAGCAGCTCAGTTCAACCAAGGAGCAGCTTGTTCGTTATCTTGGAATGGGAGATTTCGTTAATAAACCCGTGGAAAAGCTTTCCACCGGTATGAAACAGAAAACATCTATTGCGGTAAGTCTTATACATAATCCGCAGGTGATTATATTCGATGAGCCTACCAACGGTCTTGACATAATCTCATCTAAAGTTGTCACAGACTTTTTAAAGGACTTCAAAAAACAGGGGAAAACAGTTATAATATCCACTCACATAATGCCTGAAGCCGAAAAGCTTTGCGATACTATAGGTCTCATCTTTGAAGGCCATCTTATTGAGTGCGGAACCAAAGAGGAGCTTTTTAAAAAATACTCCCAAGACAGCATTGAGGATATTTTCTTTGCGCTTGCAGAAGAAAGGGGACTGATTAAAAATGTTTAAGGATTCCATGATAATTTTCAAAAAAGAGATGAAAAATATTTTTAAAGATAAACGTTCTTTTTTCTCCATCATCATTCTTCCGTTTATTCTTATGCCGATAATCTTCGGTACTATAGGATTTGTATCAAACTCACAGGAGAAAGGCGCACAGGAAACAACCTATATTCTTCAGATAAAAAATGCTCCGGAGGAGTTCAAAAACATTCTTTCGCAGTTTATCAAATTTGAAGAAACTCAGACTATAAGCGAAGAAGGTAACTTTGCGGCACTTGAGTTTCCGCAAACGTACAACACAGACTCTCTTGAAAAGATAAACGTAAAAGTACTTTTCAGATCTACATCTCAAAAATCGTCGTTTGCACTCGGACAGATAAAAGCTGCACTAAACGCATATCAAAGTCTGATACTGGAGAAAAATCTTGAAAAGCATGGCCTATCGCTGGATGACCTTAAGCCTATTAACGTATCCGAAGTTGACATTGCACCCAAAGAATCGCAGGGAACTCAGTTCCTGTCAATGATGGTTCCTTATATGCTTCTTATCTATATTTTTGCCGGAGCTATGGGAATAGGAATGGATACTACTTCTGGTGAAAAGGAACGCGGCGGTCTTGCTGCTCTTTTAGTCAACCAGGTATCCAGAACATCTATCGCAATAGGGAAAATACTTTATGTTATTGTGACAGGACTGCTTAACAGCGTTTCCACTTTTGGAGGGCTACTTGTGGGAATAGCTCTTATAGGAAATTTTTCCGCAGGAAGCAGCGAGCTTTACATACCTGCATTCTCAGCATTTTCAATACTAGGACTCTTGTTCACCATACTTTCAATGAGTGCGGTAGCGGCTTCTATGATAATTCTTATGGGGAGCTTTGCAAGAAACGTTAAAGAAGCCTCGGGATATATAATGCCTGTATATATTATCGCTATCGTTGTTGGAGTTGCTACCATGAACATGGATTTTACAAGTTCGATAGGAATCTCTGTTATTCCTCTCATAGGATCGGTTTTTTCTCTCAAGGGACTGCTGTCAAACCAGATATCGCTTTTGCAGGTGCTTTTGTCTATATTCAGCAACTTTGCCGTATCTTTCCTTTTTGCATACGTAACGGCTAAGCTGTTCAACTCTGAAAAAATTATGAACACAGTAGGGTGAGGCGGTGGAATGTCAATATTAAGAAGCTTCATAATTGGGAAAAGCGGAAAAAGAATCGTTGGAATAACAGAACGTCCTGACAGTCCAGGTAAGTATCCGGTAATTTTAATGCTCCACGGTTTTTCCGGTGACCATATCGTGTCAGGTTTCAAATTCCCCAGAGTATCAAGACTTTTAGTTGAACGGGGTTTTGTTACCGTAAGATTTGATTTTAGGGGATCTGGTGACAGCGAAGGAAATTTTGAGGATATGAGCATACTTACGGAGCTTTCTGATGCCATGGAGGTATTGGGATATATCAAGAAAAAAGATTTTTATAACCATAAGCTTGGAATAATCGGATACAGTATGGGTGGAGCGGTCGCATCTCTTCTCGCTCCAAAGGTTAAAGATACAAATGCAGTATGCTTATGGTCTCCCGCCATATTCAACAAAGAAGTTTTCCAATCCGGTCCCATGATAAAAAAACTCTCAGAACAGCCTTTTATAGATGTAGGCGGATTGAAAATATCAACAGTGTTCGCACAGGACTGTGAAAAAGTTAACGCCTATGAAGAGCTTCTAAACTATAGGAAAAATCTCAGAATAATACACGGTTCCAAAGATGAAAGCGTGGATTTTACAAAAGTAAAGAGTTTCTGCATACAAAACAGTATCAGTTTTCACCCGATTGAAAATGCTGATCACAAATATCTAACCGTTGGCTACATGAATGAGCTTTTCAACCAGACAGTTGATTTTTTCTGCGCAAGCATGAAATAAAAGGAGGAAAAGATGGACTATAAGGTAGATTTCAAAGGTTCTTACAGTATGCTAAGAGTACTATTGAACGGTGGTGAATCTATAAAAAGCGAACCCGGGTCGATGCTCAGCATGTCAGGAAATATAGAGATTCAGACCGATACGGGAGGTGGATTTCTAAAAGCTGTCAAAAGAAGCTTTCTTGGCGGTGAAAGTTTTTTCATGAATACATTTTATGCTTCATCTGAGGCAGAAGTATGCCTTGCTCCTGAGCTTCCGGGAGATATTGAAGTTGTCGATATCAACAGTGAGCTTTTTGTACAGTCAACTTCATTTCTCGCCTGCGATACCGGCATAGACATGGATACCCGTTTCGGCGGCATGAAATCTTTTTTTTCTGGTGAAGGGTTGTTTATGCTTCATCTGCGAGGCAGCGGCAGAGTTGCTGTATCTTCTTTTGGCGCCATATTTAAAAAATATATCGCTCCGGGTGAAGTACTAACCGTAGATACCGGCCATATAGTTGCATTTGACGGCTCTGTAAGCTACTCGATAGATAAGTTCGGAAGCTGGTCTTCAACTATACTTGGCGGTGAAGGTCTTGTATGCAGATTTACCGGACCGGGAAACGTTTATATTCAGACCAGAAACGTTCCCGCATTCATAGACTGGATAAAAGGATATATTCCAACACGTGAAACCGGCAGCAGATAATCTTTGATAAAAATATCCGTCCTGATACAGATGAAGGACGGATATTTTATTTTTTAAACTTATTAATGTATAATATTAATATATGTAACTCAACAATAATCTAAAGACAAAGGAGTGGTTCACATGAAGAAAAGAGTTTTCCTGACCTGCGCTTTACTTGCATGCTTTATGGGAATGCTGACGGCAAATCCTTTTAAGCTTCAGCTGGAGTATGAAAAAGGCTTTGTAGGACCTGTATTTCATCAGATTCAGTTCGGTAAAACAGAAAACGGGAACACCAAGTTTGATTATGTCAAAGACGGCGGGCAGGATATACTTTTTCCTGCAGAGAAGTTTACACTGCGCTTTGAACCAGCTCATAACCATCTTATCACCTTTGTATATCAGCCTCTGGAGCTGCAGACTAAAGCCTATCTTACATCAGATGCCACGATTAACACTGTAAAGTTTGAAAAAAACTCCGGTCTGTCTTTAAAATACTCTTTTCCTTTTTACAGAGTCAGTTATATGTATAAGTTCATAAATGAAAAGAGTTTTGACATCGGAGCAGGTCTTTCTCTACAGTTAAGAAATGCCAGCATATCCTTTGAAAGTCTGGACGGAAAAAAATTTATTATAAACCAGAATCTCGGACCTGTTCCTATTCTTAAGTTCGCTGCAAACTACCGCTTTGAAAACGGCATCTTTTTTGGAACAGAGGTGGATGGGTTTTATGCTTCATCAGCATTCATAAACGGAAGTTCATTTGATTTTGAAGGCTCCATTTTAGATTTAAATATAAAAGCAGGTGCACCCTTCAGCAGCTCTCTTTCTTCTTTTCTGAATATAAGATGGCTTGCCGGAAGTGCTAAAGGAACAGAAAAAACTCCTTCGAATCCTTTAAGTGACGGCTATACCGATAACGTTTTATCTTTCTTTCTTCTGACGCTTGGATTCATAATCAACATATAACTGATTCTTCATAGAATACCTCTTGACAGACTGTATACTGTCATGTTATACTATGACAGTAGTATATTATGACACTATCAATGGAGGTGTTCTATGAAGAAGTTATACTTATCTTTTGCTCTGATACTTTTCTCAGCAGTCTTGATCTTCTCTCAGGAAGTTTTATACAATGAAGTTGAAGTTTCCTTTGAAAGCAAAGGTTTCAAATTATATGCAACTCTTACACTTCCCTTGAACAGTGGGAAAGATTTTTTTCCTGCCGTTGTGATGGTTCACGGCTCGGGTGCAAATGACAGAGATGAAAGCCTTCCTGTTTCACAAAATGTTGTGATAAAACCATTTATGAACATCGCACATGAACTGGCTAAAGCCGGAATAGCCTCTCTGAGATATGACAAAAGAAATTTTACGATAATCAAGGAAAATCTTTTGGAAAACGGTATGGTAAATGTATATCCACAGGATTTTATAGACGATGCAAGAGCGGCTTTTGATTTTCTTTGCAGCACTGAGCATATAGACAAAAACAGGATCTTTTTTATAGGTCACAGCGAAGGAGCGAGTTATGCCCCGTTTATCTGTAAGGATAAGGAGTTTGCAGGGGCTATACTTTTGGCTCCGGGACTGGAAAGAATCGATATAATGGTTATAAAGCAGCTTGAACTGCTGATTTCCATATATACTCAGAATAACATAAGCAATCAGTACCAGTCCTACATAGATCAGTATACTCTGATGAGAGATGCATTGAAATCGCAGTTTGACCTTCTTCAGAGCGGCTCCATTTCAGAGGACAATTATATAATGGGAGCAACCCCTGAATACTTCAGAAGATGGAAAAAGCTTACGGAAAGCACTCCGCAGGATATAGCCGCAATGACGATTCCTGTCCTTATAATAAACGGAACAGCAGACATGAAATGCCCTGTTCAGGATCTTAAAAACTATGAAAGCATTCTGAAAAAGAATAAAGATCTGGAAGTATATATTATAGACAATATGATCCATGAGCTTATAGATCAACAGTTAAACTTCGAATATAAGGTAACAGAAAAAATAATACAGTGGATTCTTTAGCGCTGAAAGCGACGTGGGGGGCTAATAGTGTGGTTCAAGGTGGATTACAGATCTTCCAAGCCTGTCTATGAACAGATAAAGGAAAGAATAAAGGAACAGATCCTTACAAAAAAATTAAATCCCGGGGAGTACCTTCCCTCAATACGGACTCTGGCGCAGGATATAGGGGTTAATCTTAACACTGTGTCCAGATCCTACAGAGAGCTGGAAGCAGAAGGTTTTGTACTTTCAGAAAAAGGTCTGGGATACACTGTAAAAACTGTTCAGGACGATAAGATAGAAACAGAAATAATGGATGAGTTCGCAAAGTATGTAAAAAAACTTAAAAGAAGCGGGATACCGCAAAACAAAGCAATTGAAACAATTAAAAACATATACGGAAACGGTGGTGAGGAAAGTGGCACTTGTCCAGATAAACAGTCTTAAAAAATCATACAGGTCAGGGGTCAGGGCACTAAAAAAAATATCGTTCGACCTGCAGGATAACGAGGTTCTTGCACTGCTGGGCCCAAACGGTGCCGGAAAAACAACTGCTCTCAAGTCAATCATGGGTATAATCAAAAGTGGCGGGGAAATTCTTTTCAAGTCACGCCCTCTGACCACGGAAGATGCTTTGCAGAACATTGTTTTTGTGCCGGAGGAAAAAAATCTTTATGATCACTTCTCTGCAAAGCAGTTATCAAAGATAGCTAAACAGCTTACTCCTAAGTTTGACTCATCAAAATTTGATTGCTATATGGAAGTATTTGAACTGAATAAGAACCAGAAGTTCTCTCATCTTTCAAACGGTATGAAAACCTTGGTTTATCTATCTTTGGCATTTTCCACCGATTCGTTGATCTATATTCTGGACGAACCGACATGGGGGCTTGATCCGTTAATGCGCAATACAGTACTGCGTGAAATACGGAATCTTACCTTCAACGGTAAAAGTGTGATATATACAAGCC
>JAKJGQ010000036.1 GCA_022704305.1 Thermotogae bacterium
GTACACAATAGGATCATTGAAGTACTTGGACGAGCCTTCCAGAAGTCCCAAAAAGTAGGCACGCATATCTCTGAAAGAACTGTACTTTATGGTTGCCTCATTATCACCGGTTATTTCAAAGTCAAGCAACGGAGGTCTTGCATTTTTCATTCTGCGTGTAAGTGAAGCATGTACGTCGTTCATTGATGACATGAATGAAAGAAGACCATTTTTCTTAAAAAAATTCGGATAGTATCTGTAAAATTGATAGATATTTTCCTTTCCGGTTTCTTTAAGTACTTCGTCACGGGTTTTTCCGCTGGATTTAAGAAAAACTTCAAGCATATTATAAACATCAGCATCAGGAACATCTTCCAGTGGCGTAAACACCCTGTCTTTTTCTATCCCGACACGCTGCATGGCCGAATCCACAGCTTTTTCCCCGTAAAGTTTTTTCCACGTTTCTATCCAAGAACCGACAACCATTCCTTTCATAGTAATCATCCTCCCATTACATTAAAAACTTCCATAATATCATTATATCACGATATTTTTTCTTGATGCCGCTATATTTTATCCTTAAGCTCACAGCCGTATTTTTCAATCATTTTAACAGGATGATATGATTCCTTAGCCTTTCTGAGACCTTCTAATCCAAGATCTTCTTCACGGTTAACATAACTCATATGCTGCCATTGCTTTTCAAGAAAAACTTGGTTTATCGCTGTGTAAGCTCCTTTAGTATCGGGATCGGCCTTTTCGATATGTATTAGAACCGTATCGCCGGATACAGGTTCGGCAAAAGTAAATCCTGCTATTTTTCCTGAAATTTTGAGTATGCCTCCAGTAAGTCCAAGCTTGTCAAAGTTTTCCAGAGCACGGAATATGGCAATCTTTTCACTTTTTAGCTCCGTTTCTCCTTTACCGCAATCATGTTTTTTACACCATTCTTCTTCTGCCTGGACTACCTGATCCAGATTTTCAGAGGAAATGCTTTCATATGAAATCCCCTCGTTGGCCATAAAAGTATTAAGGTGATTTTTCTTGCCATGATACTTCTTTCCTGAAAGAGATATAAGATCTTTTACCGAATAGACATAGTCAAAGTAATCCCTGCATGGTGTTATGCTGTATCTTTGAGACATAGATTCTTCTATGACCTGTTTTTCGACAGCTGAAACCGCAAAAATTCTGAACGGTATGTCCATATCTTTAGACTGTTGTTCAATAAAATTCATTACTTCTTTAATATCGCCTTTCCCCTTTGGCATAAGAAAGATCTCTTTTTCCATAGGAAGCGCCATTCTCATAACCAGCCAATCCTTAAAAATGGTATACTTTATATTGTAGGTATCCTTCCACATAAACAAAGTTGTAAAAACATAATCGGAAAGCTCGTTCGGAACAATATTGCAATAACCTTCAAAAAGTGGTTTGTCTGATAGCTCAATATCTTTGTAGATCATACTTCCTCCTTTTAAAAAATCAATAAAATAATCCGATATAATTAGACATAATTAATTTTTCTTCGTGATTAACTTTTTATAAATATATTCATATCATATGCCGGAGGTGCCCGTCTTGATTGATAGCAATGAAAAAAACATTACTATTGAGCTAATAGAATACTCTGAACAGTACTACAGTTCCGTTCATGCAGACAGTATTGTTCAAATCCAAAGCTCTATGCACGAGCAAACCATTAAATGGATAAATGTTGAAGAGATAACTGATAATGATACTATATCTGCCATAGGAGAAATGTTTTCAATCCATCCTCTCACATTGGAGGACATTTCAAATACTGACCAGCGTTCAAAACTCGAAGAGTATGACAACTATATATATATGGTTCTGAAAATGCTCAGTTTCGATGAACAAACCAGTACTCCATGCATAGAGCAGGTGAGCATTATTTTAGGAAAGGATTTTGTCATCACCTTTCAGGAAGGAAAAAAAGGAGATGTTTTTGAAAATATAAGACAAAAAATTTCTTCCGGTAAATCTAAAGCAAGAAAGCTGCAGACTGACTATCTTGCATACCTTATTATAGATGCAATAGTAGATAACTACTTCAATATACTGGAAAAAATAGAGGATAACATCGAATTTCTGGAAGAGCTTCTCACAGACAACGCCACTGGGGAAACACTAAAAATTATAGACAGATCAAGACGCGATATGCTGTACCTGCGTAAAGCCGTATGGCCGCTGCGGGAAGTCATGTCTCTCCTGACCCATGCTGACAACGATCTTATAAAAAAATCAACCATTCTTTATTTCAGAGATGTATATGACCATACCGTTCAGGTTATCGATTCAATAGAAACTTACAGGGACATTTTTTCCGGGATGATTGATGTTTATCTTTCCAACGTAAGCAACAGGATGAATCAGATAATGAAAGTTCTTACGATGATATCCACTATATTCATGCCTCTGTCTTTTTTAACTGGTTTTTATGGAATGAACTTCAAATATCTTCCGGGACTGGATTCAAGACTTTCTGTCGTACTGATTACTTCGATTATGCTTTTGATAGGCTTTGGAATGTTTTTTTATTTCAAAAAGAAAAAATGGTTTTAAAAAGCTCCCCTGAGAAGTTTTGCTTCTAAGGGGAGCATATTTTTTGGATAAAAGTTATTTTTTTACTTTGTAAGAATAGCTTTTTGAATTTCCCGCAAGATCCGTTACCAAAACACTTATAGTCCTTTCGGAAGCATCTGTAAGAGCGTTGCTGACAGAGAAGGTATTTACGCTCACATTTTCTTTGGTTATAGTTTCAGGATTGCCATCTGATCTTGTATAGTCCACACGGTAGTACTTTATGGTTTCATTTGTAGTAAAGTTGATATTTATAGCATCAGCTCCTGATGCATACACGGATGATTCACTTAGTGTTGTAGTGCCGGAAACAGCTGTAAGAACTGGCGCTGACTTATCGTACTTTATCCTTATACTGGAGGGCCAAACACTTTTATTGCCTGCACCATCGGTAATTTCAAAACTCATCGTATACTCTTTTTCACCTGATACCAGTACATCAGAAATCTTTATTGATGCCCCAGACTTAAATGTCGAATCCGTAGAGCCTATTACAAGTGGTCTGACTGTGACACCATCAATTATGGCATTAACGCTGCCAACAGAAGAAGAAATGAATCTGTCCTGAACATTGAAACTTATATTTCCTGAGGTAGCATCGTCAGAAATATAGTAAGTACCAGAAATCGGAGTTACAGTACCTACTTTGAACGAAGCAGTATCGAGAACCGGAACCTTTGTATCCAGATTTATTTTTATGGTTGAATTTCTGTAATTTCCTGCTAAGTCCGTAGCCTTAAGAACCAGATCATATATTCCTTCCGTATTGTCCGGAGGGGTAAAGGCTTCGTACTTCCAGTCATTTGCCCCAAATACGATGGTGTTCTGCTGGAACTTGGTTCCTAAGGGTAGCAGTGTTCCGCCTCCGCTGTCACGGCTGAAGGTAAGAATCTCAAGCTTTTCGACACTTACATTATCATCAACCGTAAGATATACCTTGTTGTTAGTCTTGGTCATATAGTTGGTTGAGTTAAAGTTGCTATTTCCCGAAAAGTCCAATGGAGCTGTGTTATCCCTGAATATTTTTATATCGTTGTAAACGCTGTCTTTTATCTTGTATGGAAATACTGCATTATTGTTGTTCAGATCCGTTGCAATTATCCTCAGACCTATACAGTTTCCCTCATTTATCGACGCATCGGCTCCTCCAACCGCACCCTTTAAAAAGTCTCTTATGTAAAGACGTTCCTCTGTCTTTATGCTTTCGGGATTTTGTGGTTCATAAATATTATACACTTTAGGATTGGCAGAGTATGACGGTACTTCTAAAAGTCCATAGCCACCTGCCTTAACTGCATATTCTGCAATCACTTTGAAAAGACCGTAATTATCTGTAATAGAAATGTACGGTTTTTCAATATCCTCGTCAAACAACTGATTGGTTTTAAATGCAAACACAAAGCTGTTTCTATCCTGATCAGAGGCTATAAGTCTTGAAACTGCAGGAGGAACAGTTTCAACTTCAAATGTTGTGGTACTGCTCTTGAAAAGATTGCCTGCATAATCATAGGCATAGACATACACATCGTATATCCCTGTTCCCAGATCTCCGAGCTCTTTCACCACTTTATCCTGATACTTTGTAGCCTTTACAACTGTCCATGCAGTAGCTGGTCTTTTCTTGTAGCCTATATAAACTACTGAATCTTTAAGATCATAAGTATAATTTTCTTTTCTGCCTGATACACTTACTTTACTCTCAATGATATGTCCGTCAGGAACCATGCTTATCTTCCTCACAGGCTTATCAAATATGAACTCTGTGTCTTTATCTATATCTATTATCACATCCTGTGGATTTTTTTCATAAGAAACGTTTGTGGCTATTATGGTATCAAAGGTAACGTATAGCTTTGCAGGACCTTCCATACCTATATACTCTTCCGGTATTTTTCGACCCAAGGTATATGGACCTGTTCCATCATAAGGCTTATCTGCGGTAACAGGAGAAAGAGGTCCGACCCTCTGCCCGTTTGGCATTATAAGAAAAAGGTTTATAGTCTCGGGTTTGACGATATCAAACTTATCGTCTATGTTGACTACCGTGTAGAAGTTCTGGGTTTCTATTATATCCCTTGTGTTACCCTGAATACTCATGCTTACTGCTGGGGGAGTCCTGTCAACCACCTTGACGTTTATAATTTCCTCAGTATAGTTTACATCTCCCGACAACAGGAACTTATCCAGTATATTGGCATCCTCAAGATAAGTATACGATCTGTCTTTTATTCTTATTATAAGTTCGTATTCATCGGCTTTGCTGGGAGCTGTATAGTTGGAGGACAAGGCATCGGCACCAAAGGCATTCACTATGTCTTCACGAACTATTCTTTTCCTGTTTCCGAATGCTGAAAGGGTATTTTTGTTTATTGGAACGGGTGAAAGGATACTGCCGCTCTTATCCTTAAAGTATATTGATACTCCTCCTACGGCAAAATCATCCTCCACATCAAGGTTATATACATTAAAATTAAGTCCCTGCCCAGCATATATTATATATGTTTTATTGGGAACCTCAGATTTTTTGACATTTATTTCAGAAGAAAGAGCAAACTCATAATTGTTTATAACAGGTCTGTTAAACTCAACCGGCACAATATAGTAGTCGTATGTCGAAACGTTCTGAGAGGAACCGCCTATTCCGGCATCACTTTTAATAAGTTTTATGGTGAACTTGCTTTCTACAGGCTGCTGAAACTTGCTTCCTTCTATCTCCTTATTAAAGGTGTACTCTCTTCTTCCTGTTCCGTCAGGAATATCCGCCACAGAAACTCTCCGTGCCTCAATCACTTCACCTGACTGAAGTATGATCTGCGCTTTATCTATATTGCCGTACGCAACGGCTTTAAAAGTAAGATCAAAATCTGTTTTGTTTTTTGAAAAAGGATCAGATGCCGAGTATACTATAGGCACATAGAATCTGTCAGAAACCTTATAGGTACTTTTTCCGGCAACGGTACTTGTTCCTGTGGGTTCACATGTAATACTGGTGAGTTCAGGAGGCTTCGGATCGGTTATCATGACGTCTACGCTCTTTCGCGAAAGCTTATCCTGAAATCTTGCCTCAAAGACAAAGCGGTATCTCCCTGTCTTTTCAAAAAGATACTTGGTATTATTAAGAAAATCTTTATCGCTGAGGTTCACATTGAACCTGTACTCATTAAGAGACGTCTTGTTGCCGTTGATAATTTTGGTAATAACCTTAGAGTCCACCAGATCCTTTAGCTTTCTCACTGTCATAGAAGTTTCCGAAGTTTCTTCAATTATGCCGTTTCCATTATCGTCTGAGAAAAGATAGACATTAAGATCTGATTCAAGATTGGTGTTAACTTCCACAGACCAGAAATCATTAAGTATTCCCATCTGTCTGGATTGCGGAGGCGTTGTTATTTCAGGCTTGATTATGTCAAGATACTGATTAGGAACTTCAAACGTAACAGTCGCTGAATTGGTCAAATTGAGAGTATTAGTCGCAACGGCGGAAGCAACAAACTTCCCGGGCGTGGAAGCAATCCATGAAAGATATAGATTATCCTGCTTTCCATAATTGGTACTTTCATTAGACTGTACATACTTGAGCTGATATGGATTTTCCCTTATATCTGAGATCTCGCCGTTATCAACAATTCCGTTATTATTGGAGTCCTGCCATTTATAAAATTTTATCTGCACTATCTTAAGCTTACCATCATCGGCAAATATGGCTCCGGAAGTAACAGTATCCGATATACGTATATCGTTCACACCGGCGCTCGGGCTGGTGCTGTTTACATAAAGATTTTTTATTTTTGGCCTATATACATCTTCGTAACTTCCCGCTGCATCTATACGGGCATAATTATCGTACGTACTTACCATGCCCTGCTGATTGGTCAACGTAAGAGAAATACTGTAAGTTCCGGACTCCGGAACAGTCCATTGACCGTTGGAGTAAAACCAGTCATCGTTTGAAGAGTATATACTATCATAGGAAATATCGGAAGAACCGCCCAAAACTCTGAAAACAACCCTTGATACTCCCGAGTACTTATCAGTCTGCTGTTCCTTATCCCATGCCTGTGCATAGAACCTTACTATATCTCCCTTTGCCAGACTGAACTTTTTTATAGAAGTGCTTTCTTCGACATTATAAAGAATATCTCTGATATCTCCTCCTCTTCCGCCGACATTCACCTTGAAGTAAAGATCGTTGAGAACAGGAGGTGTGGTATCGTTAACCTTTATAAACGCATTTCTCTTAAAAGAAGTGGAAGCGTTTTTTATGTCAAAAGCTATAGCTTCAATGTTGAATGTTCCGTTCTTGGCTGTCCACTGTATGGTCTTATTGAGCACACTTCCGTTTGCTTTATCCTTTATGAAATCCTTTGCTGTATACTCCGCAATCTTTTCAGAACCAAGATTTACCCTGACAAGACTTAGACCAAGATCATCGGTGGCCCTGACAGTTATATTTACAATATCCCCAAAGTTCGGGGTCGCATTATCCGCAAGAACATCCACCAAGGGCGGATTATTATTTGAGATATTTACTTTAAAGGAAACACTGCTTTCAGTATCAAGAAGATTCTTAGCTTTGGCTGTGTAAGAAAGAGTTTGTACCTTGCTTTGCTTATCCTGCTTTATCTGTTTTCTTACATATGGCTGGGCAGGAATAATAGGAATAGTTGTATCGTTAAGTTTTATCTCCGTTATATACGCCTTAGTATCCGTGGCAACGATCGTGATACTATAATCCGCATTTGGTTCAATGTACGGATCTACTATATAGTCAATAATAGGTGTTGATTCTGTAATATCGGGAACTCTTTTATATGGAACGGTTATTTCTTTGCTCGGATTACCGGCATTATCAACAGCCTTAATCTTTATGGTATGAACACCTACCCCCAGGTTGAAAAGTATCTTCAATTCCCCCTGTATGGAGTATGAGGTTCGCTTTATTATACGAAAGTAGTTGTCAAGTCCTTCTGTTACCGAGCCTTCTTCAAGTATCTTGGGCTTAAATGTATTTATATCGTCAACTGTAACCGATATAGACTTTATTCCGGAGCCGATATCATTAATTACAGCACTCAGCTCATAGACATCACCTGATTTTGCCGTGGCGGAAAGCGCGTTTACTTTCGGATACTCTATCAAGGGTTCATTTCTGTCAGGCGTCATAAGCCTTTTATCAAGCTTTCTGGTTACTGGAGGATTCCCGGCAGTATCGTAAACTTTTACTGTAACCTCATAAAATCTTCCGGCGTCCGATACAGGCGCAGGAACTTTTATTGAGCCCATGTATTCCTTCTGCCCATAAGGCTTATCTGCTCCCAAGGGCACCGTGAAAGGAACCGAAGAGTTATCGGCAAAAAGCTCTATCTTGCTTATAGCCACATTGTCCTGAACTTTTAAATCAAACTCCATAAAAGCTCCGGCCCTGTCAGGAATAACCCTCAAAACAGGATCACTTAAAAAGACAGGACTCTGAACATCATTAAAGAGCATACAACCGTAAAATAAAAACATAAAAACCGAACAGATAATAATAATCAGTATATTTTTTTTATTCATACCTCACCTCTCGCCTAAGGCGCAATAACCAAAGTAAGGTTATCACGGTAAACTGTTTCGTGCCCCGCACCGTCTATTACTTTGATTTTAAAAGTAACCACACGTCTGGAGGAGATATTTCCCAGAATATTTTTCAGATTCACAGCGGTAAAGGATATACCGGCAGTATCTCCTACACAATGCATCAGTGAAGATATATCGTACTGCACCGTATCAATTATTATATATGCCTGTGAATTTGATATTGTAAAATCTCTCAGTTCCGCCGTAAGAATCTCATCGGAGGAGTTGTACTGTGCAAAAGTGATCTGCGGGTTATTAAGAGTGAAACTCTGTATAACAGGAGGCTTAAGGTCTACAACGATCTTACCCAGATTGAAACTTTCGGTATTGCCAGCAAGATCCCAAGCATGTATAGTAACATCAAACTCGCCTTCCGTAACTGGTTCATAAAGATCTGTCTTATGCAGATTGGTTATTTTGTATGAATAAGGATACTGATTAGCGGAATTACTCTCCTGTGCCTGCATGTACTGAGTTTTAAAAGAATTATCAACGTTCAAGAAGTTCGGATGTGATATCTCCAGAGTAACGTATGAAATACCGGTATCTTCGGTTATAAGAGCCCGAATCTCATTCTGGCCGTAATTGCTTTCGCTTATTATAGTACCTGCCGAAGGCAACGAGAGGACACCGGCAGATGGTTTTAAGTCATCATCGTTTATTACAAGACTGAACGATTTTGACAGACTTTGAGTATTAAAAACCGTTACCGTCATATTATAAGCTTCCACCGGCTTGCCTGACTGCAGCTTAAGATTATCCTGGAATGCTTTGGTTAAAATTTTTACAGATTTACCGTCTTTGTCAAAGACTGCTTCTGAAGGAATGCTGGCGGTAAATACCTTTATATAACTGTACTCTTTAGGTATGGAGTCATCTTTGTAATAAGCCTCCACCAGAACTTTTGATATTCCATAGCTGTCTCTGGCCGTAATGATTTTTTCAGTATCGGCTGATCTGAATGAATACTTCCCTGTATTATTTCCAAATGCCTGAAAATTATCTATCGTAGGAGTTTTGGAGTCAACCGAAAACTGTTTGTCGGGAGAAAACCTTGTTCTTCCGGATTTATCGGTAACTCTTACATAGTAGTCATATCTTCCGATTGACAGTACTCCTATCTCAAAAAATACTTCATTTGCACTTATGCTTCCGGGTATGCTTTTATAGTATGCTGATCCTATAGGCTTATAGAAAAGCATCACGTCATCTATATCGTATGAAAGTGTATTGGCAATGGTTGATTTTAGAACCAGTCTGCCTGAAGTATTCTCCATGACAATATCACCGATGTACGGATTTTGGTTAAGATCAAGAACTACCTTGTACTCTGGTGATTTTTTTATCTCAGACGGTCTGTTTTTTGTCGCATAGTTAATATAAAGAGTACATACTCCATCCTTATCAACGCCGGGGCGTAAAGTGCTTGCACCGACAGAGTAGAGCAGTTCTTCCCCTATGGGAGTAAGCTCTGTTTTGTCCAGAACCTTGGTTGTCCCGTCTGGCATCACCATATTTACTTTTATGCTTGAAGTTTCTATCATGTCCCTTCTTCCCTGAGCATTTATGTAAAGATTGAAGGGAGATGAAATTATTCTCATATCGTTTTTATATGTTTTATTCTCAAGCTTCAGACTTACCGCCAAAGGTCTTGTATCAATCACATTAACCTTAAATTCGGCAATATCTCTGTTCAGATTCTGAGAATCGTTTTCAAACTTGGTTCCTTTTACCTGAAGATACGTTTTATCCAAAAGCTCAACCTTCAGGGTGTAATTACCTATAAGATCAGGCATCTTAATCTTCAGCGCTCCCGAACTAAGCCCGTCAGGCTCAAAAGAGATAGGTGTTTTTATCTGGGGACTGTCTATCGACGCTGTCCATGTCTTAAGAGTTCTTTCTGTGTTTCTGTCATTATCAAAAATCTTGAGTACTACGGCTCCTATATACAGATTATCAGAAAAATCTATATTGGTAATACTTACCTTGTACTCACCGCCAGCTGAAATGGCAAACGTTCCGGTATCAGATTTGTTTATGGTCAGTTCCTTAAGATCTGAAGGGCCTTCTGAGAAATTAACCTTAAACTCATTAAGAACCGGTTTTTCTATCTCTACACCCTTGACATAAAATATTTCCTCTATTCCATCAGGATGCTCAACATCATAAAGCTTTATTTTAAGCTCTTTTACCTGATAACCTAACTTATCTTTAGGTATAGTAGCTTTATATGTAAACATTCTTTGCTTTGCCCCCGCATCAGCCTGAGAATCAACCAGTTCTACAGATGTAAGCTCAGGAAGAGGCTGTAAAACACTGTCAATATAGTACTCTGCTTTGGTTATGTTTCCATAATCAAGAGCCTTTATGGTTATATCGACATCGGTATTATTTTTTCCGGTTTTAAAGTCTATAGGTATGTAGTAGTACCTCTTCAGACCTGTACTTTCAGTCTTTTCAAAAAGTGTCCCGTTTTCCATTCCCTCCGAAAGCTTCGGATAGACTGAACGGATATTTTTGGATACAAGAAGCAAGCCATCATTTTTCTTTAACACAGGAGCATAGGTATCTCTGACATTTATGTTTGAGTATCTCTCAACCTCAAACTTTCCGACTTTGGAAATAACCTTTACCCTATACTTTCCTGTATTGGGGAATCTTTTCAGATCGGCTGTAGACATAGACCCGGAATACTCGTATACAGTTGACGCAACTTCCGGAATCTGTGTTTCCTTAGCTTTAGATGTATCAAGCTTTATAATTTCCGTAGGAGGCTCATCATAGGTATTGTCACCGTTTTTATCGTATATGAGCATAACTGTAGCAGTAGCACCTTTGGTTGTATGGAAAAGGTACTCAAGATCATTTCTGCCAAGATCTATTACCTTCGCTTCTGTTGGATTTCTTATGAGAAGGGAAACACCCTGAACATCGAAAACTATACTTTGAGAGTTTTGAATTCCAAGATCATTTTCTGCTCTGGCTACAGCAATAAACCTTCCGTAATCAGATGCAAGCCATGTGAGCTTTACTTTATTCTCCGGAATTTCCTTTGTATTAAGTGATTTGGTTAGATCAAGCGAACCATCTGGATTTGCAGGCATATTCAGTTCCGTCTGCTGTCCGTCGGATATTTTTATGGGCTCATTGCTCTGGTTAAGCTTATATATGGCCAGAGATATATTTTTTATATATCCTTCGTCTGAGTAAGAAGGCAGAATATTTATGCTATTGAATATGTATCCTTTTGCAGGGTCTATTCTAAGACTGATTTTTGGTTTGTAAACATCTTTATCAGGAGATACAAATATAGTTGCAAAGTTTTCATAGGTTTTTTTGTATCCTCCAATATTTTCAGTTGTCACTGTTATATAAATCTTATTGTTCGGAGAAACCATATCGGGAAGATCATAATAGTCCTCCAACGCAGTATTAAAAACATATCCATCATCCGAAACCGTTGTATACTCTTTTGTAGGAAGTAAACCATCAGGTTTTAGAGTGTACGTAACCGATTTAACCTCGCTTTCAGGGTCTGTAACCCTGAAACTCAGATATATCCTGTCATTCTTTTTTATATTGAAGGTAGGGTGTGTCTTGAGAGTCCTTAGATTATTAGGATCTCTGTCTACCCTTACATCTATAAAAAGATTGTCTACTATAGGAGGTGTGGTATCCTCTACCTGGATCTTCTGTTTAAGTATGAACTCTGAAGTAAGACCGCTCTTATCGGTAACCTTTGCAGTAAAAGTATGTCTTCCTTTATTTGCAGACCAGACATGTGTGGTCTGTAAAACCCAGCCAAGATCTTCAACCAGTTTAAAACTACCGGTTCCGTACTTGGCTATACTATCACCGTTATCGAATACCTCAACCAGACTCAATCCAATATCGTCCCAAGCATCAACGCTTATATTTATCTTTTCATTTACTGTCGGAGAAGCGTTGCTTACCGAAAGACTTACTCTAGGTACCTGATTCTTCTGAACTATTATCTTAAAAGAGCTTTCCTTCTGAACCTCAGCTACATTAAGCGCTTTGGCAGTGAAAAAATACTCTCCTTCCCTTGTAGGAGCAATTCTGGTTATAGTCTTTTCATAAAATGCCTCCGAAGGAATGCTCAGAACATAAGGATTACCACTGAAATTATCACTCAGCTCTATCTGCTTTATTCGGTTTATGCTGTCAGAAGCAGACAAGGTAATGACAAACCTTTCACCCGGTTCTACAAAAACAGGTGCATAATACATAAGCTCCGGAGTAGTCAGAACACCTTCCGGTCTTATTGTATATACCTGTTCTATTACATTTTTAAATCCCGTTTTATCAAAAACCTCTATTTTAATTTTATGATCCCCTACTACTAAAGGCAGGACTGTTCTTGCACTGGCAAGCATCCAAGAAGCCGTTTCCTCCTGAATCAGCACATAATCATCAAGCCCGTCTGCCTGTCTGACGACTTTCAGATCTTTTATGTTATCATCAATGTTAAATCTTACCCACGATATTCCTGAACCTATATCGCTTACCGAAGAAACCAGCTCAAAGTACCCGCTACCTCTTGCCGGCAGAGGATATAGAACAGGTGTCCCCACTGAAGGTTTGGTTCTATCAGGAGTATAAAGCTTTCTGTCCAGAGTCTTTACGGCTGGAGGATTGCCGCTTACATCGTACACTTTTACCGTAAGACCATACGAGTTGCTTATATAAGGAGCTTTAACCGATATTTCTCCATTAAACTCCTTTTTGCTGTATGGAGTACCATCTCCTATAGGCGTGGCGATTGGGGTCGGTATTCCGTCAGCATATACGGATACATAATTTATTCCTGAATTATCCTGAATATGAAGGTCAAAGATGATATCGTCGTTGGCGCTGGTTATCTTTGAGAAGTTTTTTATACTGGGGGTATTTAAAAAAACGGGAGAAGCTGTATCCTGAAAAAAGATACAGCCCGATAAAACCACAATTAATATTATTATTAATGAAAAAAGATGTCTTCTACGCATTTTTCCACCCTCTTTACTCAACGGTTAGAGAGAATTTATAAGGCATGGGGTTCTTGTTTACATCACAAAGGAAGTTGCCGTAACTGTCTTCTATTGCATCTCCTGCTATACTGAACGTGTAGGTCTGCTTAACAAGTGTCTTGCTTATACTCCCTCTGTAAGAAACATATCTATAAAGATTGGCATCGAAATTGTCTATAGAAAAGTTTGACATGGGAACATCATCTATGCTGACTCTTACTGTGGGTTTATAACTTATCTTTGACCTGTCTCTGAAAAACACAGTCAGAAGCGGCGGGTTAAAACCTATCTCCGACTCTTTTATCGGTTTCTCATTGAGAGGATTATCCTTATCAAAGATTACGGTCTGAGTAGAGCCTATGGTAACAACCGCCTTATAAAGTTCCGGAGCAACAACATCCTGAACATTAAGAACTTTTTGATCGGTCACATAGTACTTTATGCCGCCTTTTTCAACAACCGTATGAAGTGAAAAGTAATTCTTCCCTTCAGGAGGCATGAAATTAGAGTATGTAACGCTCCTCTGATTAACTTGCTTCATATTGAAGATCTCTTTGCCTTCGTTGCTGTCATCCTTTATAACAAAAGTAAAGGTAGCACCATCGGTAAGGTCTACGGTATCACTTGCCACAGAACAGTCGAACTTTATGCGCTCTCCGTACTCCAACTGCTCTGATGCCTGAATCTCCTGGTCAAGAGAAACCTTTTTGGCGATGAGAGATGCTTTTATATCTATTTTTTTCAGATTTATGTTATACGCCTTGGTGGTAGTTTTGTTGGCAAGATCCTCGGCATATAGGTTGACACTGTAAACACTCTTTGAAAGACCAAGGTTTACAACCGGATAATCTTCCGATACACCGTTGGGAAATGTCTTTTCATATGCAGTTTTACCGTCTACATCTATTTTTACTTTGTACAGCCCTATATTTCCGTCCGAAGGCGGTTCTTTAAATCCAAACCTTAAAGGCACCGTATCGGAAAAGCTCTCTATGTTTATGGTGGAGTCGTTTATTACTTTATAATCTCCGGTATCTATTGTAGGAGGAATCTTATCGTTTGTTACTATGAACTTAATCTTTTTGGTGTCAAAGGTCTTTAAAGTTTCACCCACCTGACCGTCATAAAGCATTACCGTATAGTTGTATATTCCCTCTTTGTTGAAAATATTGAGTCCAATATTCATATCCTCAGGGTTAGTAATATTCTGGACGAACTCCATGTTTTCCCCAAAGATTCCAAGAGTAAGAAAGTTCATACCTGTAGCTTCTACTGTAAAAAGAACCTTAGGTGTCTGGCTTGGATCTACTACCGCAGTAATGACTCTTGTGCTGTCCTGTTCCTGTATTATCCTTGCATCAACGTTTTTAAGAGTGATTTCTTTTATTTTAGGTCCGTTTACAGTTCCAGCTTCTATATACTTTTCTATTGTGTTTTTGGACGTAAATACTTTTTTATTTCCATCCTGTATAAACTTGGCACTGAAAGAGTAATTACCCGGAACATCAGTCTGAAAAGAAACCTTGAATGTTCGTGCATCAACTCTGGAGGTACTTAGAAGAATTTCTGATGAGTTGGCAATGCTTATGGGGTTTATTACAAGCTGGGCGCTACCAACCGAAGATATCGGCTGGTTGAGCTTTATATAGAAAGTTACGGATGAATCTGTAGTTATCAAAACAGGACTTTTGGAATCGGAAGACATAGTTAGTTCGACCGAAAGTCCACCGGAGAGGTCCCCTGCACATGAATTTAAGAGCAAAAGTCCTACAATAGATAAAGTTATTAAAAGTACCGCATATTTTTTCTTCACTTCAACCCCTCCAATCAAAATCTTCTTTTCATATATTTCTTCTATATATACTGCTCAAAATCCTTTAATGTATAAAACGGCTATTAATAATATCGTCCGGAAAAAAGAGATTACTTAACGGCAAAAGAAACTGCTCCCTAAAAGGGAGCAGAGATTATAAGACAGGGTGTTCTGATTTGATATCGATGTATCTTGAACATGCTGCTAGATGGCCGTTAGGACCGACTTCAACGAGTTCTGGTTCAGGATTGTCTATACAGCTCTGTTTGGCGTACGGACAACGGGTGTGGAACCTGCAGCCCTTTGGAATGTTTGCTGCCGATGGGATCTCTCCTTTTATCGGTACTTCCTTGACTATGTTGACTTTGCCGGATATCGGTTCACATACAGCCGCTATCAGTGCTTTGGTGTATGGATGCTGTGGATTGTCTATTACATCATCCGGGTCTCCCATCTCTACTATCCTGCCTAGATACATTACCGCTATCCTGTCTGTAAAGTATCTGGCTGTGGAAAGGTCATGTGTTATGTATAGGTAGGTCAGGTTGAGTTCTCTCTGTACTTCCTTCATCATGTGAAGGATTTCTGCCCTTGTTGAAAGGTCTATCATCGATACAGGTTCATCTGCCACTATCATGCTGGGTGAGAGAATAAGTGTTCTTGCTGTGGCTGCCCTCTGCCTCTGTCCTCCTGAAAGCATGTGGGGGTATCTTCCCATTATTTCTTC
>JAKJGQ010000037.1:0-8250 GCA_022704305.1 Thermotogae bacterium
GTTCATTTTTCAGGATTATACCGTTTTTAATCTTTTTATTGTTTTCGATTATTTTCAACAGTTTTTCTGCCGATTTACTTCCTATATCGTAGATAGGCTGTCTTACTGTTGTAAGAGCAGGAGAAAACATTCTGCTGAACATTATGTCATCATATCCTGTAACACTTATGTTATAAGGTACGTTCACGCCACTGTTTTTAAGTGCCTCTATTACGCCATAGGCTATAAGGTCATTTCCGCATATAACTGCATCATATCCTTTACCGCAGTCCATTGCTTTTATAGCTTTATAACCGCTTTCATAATCATACTGAGCCTGGTATATGCGGTACTTTTCTATCTTTTTTTCTTTTACAAAGTCAGAAAAGGCTTTGGTTCTCTCCCCGGCACTCAGAGTATCTTTGTTGCCGCTTATGTATATGTATGAACGGTGATTTGCTCCATACATATAGTTCAAGAGGTCAAGCATGCCATTGTAACTGTCAGAAAGAACATAAGATCCGTTTGTTTTCACAAAAGCCCTATCCATAAATACAACAGGAAGCATGTCAATTACTTTTTCCTGTAGAAACTTATTGTGATTGGCACTTCCGGTAAACAAAAGGCCATCAATTTTTTTTGAAAGCAAAATATTTATGAGTCTTGTTTCTTCTTTCATATCCTGATTTGAATTACAGATAATAAGTGAGTAACCTTTTTTGCTGAGATACGACTCGGCACCTTTTACAAGAGAAGCAAAAAAAGGGTTTGATATATCCGGTATTATAAGCCCGATTGTTGATGTCTTACCTGTTTTGAGACTTTTTGCCATGAGATCTGGAGTATAGTTAAGCTCCTGTATGGTCTGCTGAACTTTTTCAGCCACTTCTTTCCTTACCGGATACGTTTTGTTTATAACTCTTGAAACCGTAGATATTGATACTCCTGATTTTTTTGCGATGTCTTTGATTGTAATTTTGTCCGACATGTCTCCACCTTTCTGAAAACGTTTGCGAAAACGTTTTCTAAATTATTGTAATCATTTTTACAAATTAAAGCAATCCTGATTTTCATGGTATTAACAAAGAATATTCTTTTTTATGTGTAATTTTCTCTTGTTTTCTTGAAAAACCGAAAATAAATACGGCCGCAGATTCGGCCGTATTTATTGAATTATGCACACATTTTCTTTTCCGTATATTTCAACAGATTCATTATAAAATTCCGGATTGTTCTTTTGGGAGAGAACAAACATAACCCGCCTTTTTATCACAGGTACGTCCACATATCCATCGGTAAATACTACTATTCCTTCGGGTCTTATCACGCTTTGGACATAGTCGACCGCAGGTTGCATATCTGTAGAACCTTTCCCCTTAAGAACTATATCTTTCCAGCTTCCTCTGCTGTACTGGATAACCGAACGCACATCCTGATCAGACTGTATCAAAAAAACCTTTCCTCCGGTTATTTTGGCTATAGAATCAATTTCCGAAAAGAAGCTGTTGTACTCTTCTTCAATTATAGAACCGCTTGTATCAAGTATTACAGCTATTTTCGGACCATATTCCGACTGCCATCCAGGCTGATCTTCATACCGTCTGTTGGGTTTTAATATGCTTCTGTATCTGTCCACCACGGTAGAGCTTCCGAAAAATCTGCGTAAAACATTTGCCCACGATACTTTGGGTTTTTTTATCATAAGCTGCACCGCAAACTCTATTCCGCTGGGAATATCGCCGGCTGATTTATCGTATGCCTGGGATATTACTTCGCTTACTATATCAACAGCCATTTCCTGAGAAATCTCCGAGTTAAAGTCGTGTGAATCTGTCTCGCTCCGTTTATCCTCCACCTCTTCCAAATCGGCCATCTTTTCATCTTCCATAAAATTTACTGCCCATTTAAAATACTCTTCTGCAGTCTTGTTGATATAATTCATAGGCGGTGCTACAAAAAGATTTTCATTATCTGATGCGCAACCTTCTTTTAATAATGCATCCATAGGCATGGAAAGTGCATCCAGCTCTGGTATATACTGATTAACAGCTGCATCCATACAGATATTCCATAAGCCTTTCTCCCGTTTGTTTTTTATTTTTATAAAAAAATGCCCGAATATAATGTGGTATATTTCGTGTTTTAACAGTGCTTTTGTAAAAGCAAGCCCTTTGTTTTGGAGTTTATAGGGATTATAGGTTATTCTGAAATTACCGTTTGGCGTTATGCTTACCTTTATGGTTCTGACAGCATCAGTAGCAAGACTGTCAAAATACATCTTAAGGTACGAGTAAAAAACACTCTCTTTTGAAAGCTCTATCCATGCTTTCTGTAATATATCGTCCATTTTCCCACCGCTTTATTTATAAGTTCTGAAACCAGCTTTCGTCGTTGAGCTCAATGGCTACAGCCTCAAAAAGTTTATCGTAAAATGCTCTTTTTAAACCAGAACTTTTTTGAATAAGGTTTTCAAGGTTTCTTAAAATAGCAAAAATAGAATCTTTGGGAACATATTCCGAAAGAAGCTTGATATTTTTGGCATATGTCTGATGTTCAGAAATATCAATTATTTTTATCATATCAGTCTCGCTTATATTTTCAATGTACTTATTTATTCTGAGAACAAGGGTGATTTTTTCGTCCTGATTCAATGACGAAAGCCTTTGTATGAACTTTCCTTCTTTAAGTATATCCTGCGCAGTAGGAAGGTTCTTTTTGTTGTTAAGGTGGTTGGTAAATGCTCTGGCCGCTTCTGACCCGATTATCGAAGCAGAAATAATATATCCGTAATCTTTAATTTCCTGATCAGAAAGATTTTCAAAAACCTTTGCAAGTTTGTACCAGCTTCTGGGACTAGGTCTCAAATTTAGTCTCATTGATACGTTAAGATCTGACGATAGGTATTCAGGATAATCGTTCACAAAATTAATAACCGGATCAGCAAGTTTATTTTCTTTGGCCCATTGCGTCCAGTCGCTTATGTCCGGTGAGATGTCAAAATGAAAGAATCGTGACATAAAAGCCGGATCTGTTATAAGGTCAACCTGGTCATACTCTTCATCCGGAGGATTAGCCGCCGCCATTATCCATGTACCAGGTGGCAGTATGTGATTATGGATACGCCTGTCAAGCAAAAGCTGCATTACTGCATTTCTTATCGAACGATGAGCTCTGTTGACCTCGTCTATCATTATTATTGTGTTCTCGTTATCAGGCCACCAGTCAGGCTTCAGAAAAACCGTCCTGTCCGAATCCATTCCAGATGATTTGTATCTGCTTGGCATACCTATAAGATCGCCAGGTTCCATCTGCGAAATGACCAGAATTATCAGTTCCCGTCCTGTCTGCTGGGCAATTTCTTTGGCTATATCAGTTTTTCCTACTCCGAAATGTCCCCATAAAAGAGGTATTTCGCCGCTGCTCATTACTTTTTCTGAAAGATATTTTATATCTTTTGGTCTCATTTCTGCCTCCTGATACTTTTTCTTATTTTGGATATTATCTTTATTTTAAGTCTTAAACACTGTTGCATTTTCATTATATTATACTACCTGAAGATATTTTTTTCTAACCGTATATTTTTTTCACCAAAATGATATAATTTTATAAAAATATTATTTTGAGGTGTCATATGAAAAAATCCTTATTGTTGATCTGTTTTTTGGTTTTTCCACTCATCCTAAGTCTTGGATACAAGACGGATATCTATCTTTCAAAAGGAGATTATATAAATATAAGCGATATGGACACTCCTTCATATATGCCTCCGGGCTCAATCTACGCAGATCGGAACTTCTTTTTCCGTGCGTCAAGCTCGCAGGCAACCTACACTCTTTTTACCGCACAGGACAGTTGGAATATCTTTATAAATGATCCTTCACGGGATGCAACTGTTCTTTTTTATGATTTTGACACTCAGCAAAAGAATCTTTCAAATATAAAGTACCTTGAATCTCTGATTGACGATGCTAAAAGATATATTTACATCAGCATCTATGACATAAACCACAGTACGATTGCAGATGCCTTAAAACGAGCTGCACAGAGGGGAATAGAAGTCAAAATGGTTACAGAGACTCAAAATCAAAATACTTTTACCTCTCTGTCTCTGCCACGTAATAACATTAAAGTGCTTTTTGACACAAACATCGCGCTTATGCACGATAAGTTCATTGTAATAGATGGGTATTGTCTTGTCACAGGAAGTACCAATCTAACCAATAACTGTCTTGAATATAACTCTAATAATATGATCTTTATTTTCAATAATGAGATTGCTGAAAATTATGTACAGGAGTTTAAAGAACAGTTTGAGCAAAAAATCTTCGGCAAAAAAGCAGGCACTGAAAAACCATTTCCTTCAGTTCTTACAGATATCGGAACCATAAGCACATACTTTACGCCTGAGGACAATCTTAAACAGGAAATTCTTAAAAACATCAAAGAATGTACCAAAAATATTTATATGATGATCTTTACCTTCACCGATCCTGATATTGCCCAAGAACTTATCTGTGCCTCTGAACGGGGAGTCGAAGTAAAAGTTATAACGGAAGAGTTTCAGTCCAAAGCTTCTTATGCTGCATATAATATTTTAAAGGGAAAGATAGATATCATTCTTGATAAAAACAGTAAAACCTTTCACCATAAGGTCATTATATTTGACGATAATAAAGTTCTTACAGGATCTTTCAACTTTACCGGTGCAGCTCAGGATAAGAACGATGAAAACTCCTTAATTATCGAAAGCAATTATATCAATAATGTCTATACAGACGAATTCATGAGACTATGGGATAGTTACACCAAATAGGTGAGTTGATATGAAAAAAATTTTTTATGTGTTCCTTGCTGCAATGATCTTTTTAGTATCCGGATGTCAGAATGACTCATACTACAAGACTTTGTACGAAAAAACCATAAAGGATTTTGGCTCTTTCAACAAAGATAAAATCTATAAAGTGCTTATTTTAAACTCTTACAGCATAGAGCATGTTTTTACTGTAAATGAAGTCAGGGGAATTCTGGATTCACTAAGGTCAAATCCGAATATAAACATAGAAATCTCTTATCTGTATATGGATACCAAGACAAATTTTGAAAGCACCTATCTGCAGGAGCTTCATAATCTTCTTATGGCAAAGTATGCCGATACTGTTTTTGATTTTATAGTGGTAACCGATAATGAAGCTCTGGAATTCGCGAAACTTCATAAAGACGGGTTCTTTAAAAGCCAGAATCTTATATTCTGTGGTATAAGCAACTTTAGTCCATCCCTTATTGAAGGTCTTGAGAATATTTCAGGTGTCATAGAGGCCAATAACCTTGAAAGAACTCTGGATATAATACCGAAAATACGTCCGATGACAGAAAATATTTTTGTCGTTACCGATCAGACAATCACCGGAAGTATGTACAGAAAACTTTTGGAGGATTATATTTCAAAGCAGGAAAATGGGCCGAAGATTATGCTGTTAGATATGGGAGAGCTGAAAATGGCCGAGCTGCTTGCCAGAATCTGTCTTATTCCAAACAATGATTCTTTAATAATTCTTCAAAATTTTGTAGATAAAGACGGAGTAATATACTCTGTAAATCAAGCAATGAAACTTTTTCTTGAATGCTCAAGAGTACCGATTTTTGTCTCAAGCGAAACCAGACTTGGAATGGGCGGTGTGGGTGGGAATGTTGCCAGCGGTTTCAAACAGGGACAGATCGCCGGACAGATAGGAATGAGGCTTTTAAACGGAGAGTCACTAAAAAATATCCCTGTCGTGACAGAAGACACCAATATTTTTTCGTTCGATCATAACGTACTCAAAAAATGGAATATTGATGAGAAACTTTTACCCAAGGATTCGGTAATAACCAATAAAATTACTATTAATTCAAAAGACTTTCTTATATTCATTATTGCAGCATTTGCAATATTTCTTGCAATATACTCAATCATAATGACTTTAAAACTCAGAAAATTCAGAAGAAAATCTAACTGATCTCTTTTTTTACTTTCTGGCTGTATAGATGTGCATATCTTGTCGGTTCAGGAAGTCGGTACTTTGTAATGGACATCTGTGAAAGTTTTATTGCCTCTTCCAAAGAGATTAGATTTCCACAGGATATATAGATAGGCTTGGTTTTCTCCTTTGAGCACATACTCATTCCTATTATACTGTCATTCGGATGTTTTGTATACACGTTATCGTAAATCGGATTCTGTGAAAACTTTTCTTTTGCAGGTTCAACGGTTATCCCGTAAAGGAGGGACTTTCCTATTCCTATAGTAGGTCTTTCAATAAAAAAAGAAGCATGGCTTGCAATTCCCAATCTTCTTGGATGGGCTACACCATGACCATCGAACATCACTACATCTGGCACATTTTTTATTTTCTCCCATGCTTTTAGAAATGCAGGAAGCTCCCTAAATGCAAGGTATCCCGGAATATAAGGCATAGAGACCTCAACAGATGAATAACTGTACTCAATAAGCTCCAACGAAGGAAATGCAAGACAAACAACTATTCCAACTGCTTTTTCTCCCATAAAAGAAACATCTACCCCTCCGATTATGGAGGGAGTTCTTATTTTTCCGCCAATCTCCACTTTTGAAGCCAGTTCATACTGAATTTTCTTCATCTGGCTAATCTGCAGGTCAAAGGAATGGACTTGTTTATATTCAGCCATAATTTTATAGGAACAGCTCTTGCCCGAGCATTATCCCATGAGATGTCGCATACGTTATCGACCGTGTCCAGCCGGAGCAGTCGCCTATGAACTTTATATTTTTATACTTACTGTTATCAAGCTTATTTCCATAAAACTTTACTTCAACTCCGTACAGAAGATTATCTTCATAAGTTATACCCGGTATTACTTTATTTAATTCTTCAAGAAAGTAAATTATAGACTCGACGGTTTTTCTTGGGAAAACCAAGTTGAGATCCCCAAGTATATAATTGTCGCTTTTAAGCGTGGGAAGCACCCTTCCTAGTTTTTTTGTTCTTTTGGCCTGTTTAAAATCACCATAAGCCTGAAGTATAATCTTGTTATTGCCTGCAAGAATATTCGAAAGCTTCGCAATATATGAGCCATATCCTACAGGATCATTGAAAGGCGAGGTAAAGGAGTGTGTAACCAACACAGCAAAGTTGGTATTGGTTGTTTTTTCCTTCATTCTGGCATGACCGTTCACGGTAACAAAATCATCATATTTTTCAAGAACAACCTCACCGGAAGGGTTATTGCAAAAAGTTCTGACCATATATCCAGTTTTGGTCTTAAGCTTTACTTTGAACTCGTACATTTCTTCGTTCAGTTCCTGTACTATATGGTCTGGAAGTTCATATCTTACACCAAGATCTACCGTGGTATTGGAAAGGACAACCTCCGGATGTTCCTGTATAAACTTCGAAGTGAGCTTGTGTCCGCTGCGCCCTGCGGCAACCACAGCCAGATCAAAAAGGATTTTTTCTCCGTTTACCTGTATTTGTGCTCCATACTCCGCCGGCTCTACACTTTCAACCCTGTTCCCAAAATAAAAATGCATATTATTGAACGTCTTAAATTCCGAGTATATAGCTGTAAGAATATCTCCGAGTTTATCCGTTCCTATATGGTAAAAGTCTGACTTCACAGGATCAAACCCGTAATCATAGAATTTCTTATACAGTTCGGCATTTGAAAACGAATAACCGTACTCTATTTCATTTTTTCCCAGTGCTGAATGGTTTATATAGAAGTCTACAACTTCTTTTTGAAGTTTTATATCTACCAGCAGGTCTCCTCCCATACTTCCAGAGACAAAAAGCTTTCCGTCAGACCTGATACCGCTCAGACTTGATGAATATATATCCTTGGAACTTTCAAAGATATGAACTTCATGTCCGGTATTCTTAACCGTGTTCAAAAAACCTATAGATGCCGCACCAAAGCCTATTACTGCTATTTTCATACTCTTTCCTCCTTAAAAAACAGGTGTAACAAACACTGTGGAGTAGCTTTCGTATAAAACCATTCCCGGTTTTGAGCCTTTAGGTTTATAAACATTAGATTTTTTGGTATAATCAACTCCTACATTTGAGGAAAATTTGGCCCTGGAATATTTTGCCGCAACTGTGGCAGCATAAAGTATGACATCGTACGGAACTTCTTTTCCGGCACATTTTATTATGACATGTGATCCGGGAATTCCTCTTGTATGGAGCCATATGTCATCTGCCCGCGCATTTTTGGTTATCTCATCATTCTGCACATTGTTTTTCCCAACCAATA
>JAKJGQ010000037.1:8347-15567 GCA_022704305.1 Thermotogae bacterium
TATATCGAAACCGTTATAGCTGAATTTTCTGTACGGATTGTTTTTTTCGCTTTTCTTGACTGTTTTGTTTTTGGCATCAATCAACCCCTGCTGAATCATCTCTACTTTTATTTCTTCAAGAGTCTGTATATCCTCTGCCTCGTCAAGCATTGCCATAAGCTGATAATAATACTCAAGTTCTTTTTCTATATGCACTATCTTTTCAAGTGCATATCCGACTCTGTTTTTTATTTTTTTAAGCTTTCTGAAGTAATCCTGGAGATTCTGTGATGGTGTTTTTATAGGATCAAGCTTTATAAGGATATCTTCTCCGGTTAACCAATCTTTGGTTAAAATACTGTCATCACCCTTGCTTACTTTATAAACAAAGCTTTGTAGAAGCTCTGCTTTTTTCGATAGTTCAGGAATTTTTGACTGTTCGGAAATATCCTTTTTTAGATTATCTTTTATCTTTTCATCTTTATCTACTTCCCTCTCCAATTTCTTTAAAAGTTCCTTACGTATGGCAAGAAATCTGGACTGGTTGGCTTTGAACTCAAAAACATCAATAATGGCAGCAGATGGCGTAAGTTTTTTTATATCCGAACCGACAGGCTTTAATGCCAAAAGATCTCTGTTCCCCTTTTCATCTGTATAAACATACAGATATGGACTTATTATCTCCTGTCTCAATTCCTGTAAAGTGTTGTAAAACATTAGTGAGCCCTGTGAAGTTTTACAAAATCCCTGAAGGTTTGAAGCTGCTTTTATATCTGATATATCCTCTTTCATTATATTTACTTTAGAATCATCAAAAAAGGGTATATACTTTATTCCGTGTATAAGTAGACGTGTTTCTGCAGTACCTCTTTTCATAGCATCTTGGATAACATTATCCTCGTTAACAAGAATAATATTTGAATTTCTCCCCATGAGTTCAAAGTAGAGTCTGTACTTTCTCAGATCTCCTATCTCATCATAACCCTGAATATCCATATAGCCTATCCTGTCTGTTCCTAACTGTTCAACCGAAAGAATCTTTCCTCCTTTTATTCTTTTCCTCAGAAACATTGAGAAATTATAAGGATTTTCCGGTATATCAGGTTTTTTTTCAATTACCAGAAGATACGATGGATTCTGCACGGAAAAAAGCAGAAAATCACCGCTGGTCTGTATAAGAAGCTGATCTTCCACAGGCTGGTATATATTTTTAATACTTTTATTCACAACACGCTCTCTTGCTTCATTGATAAGTTTACGAATAGCAAGTCCATCAATAGGCATAAATTATCACCTCACATTTTAATTTTATCATAGTAAGATATCTATATTGAAATTATTTTACAAAAAAACAGAAGTATAATTATTATGAGAAAAGTGTTCCGGCGTTTCATAACGTATATATATGATATAATGGAATATAATAAGCATAATTTTATCAAATCAGGAGGGATAAACGTGAATCTTTCTAAAGAAAGATACCTTGAGATTTTAAACATTGCACTTTCTCAAGGCGGAGATTATTCGGAAATATTTTTTGAAGATTACTATGCAACATCTATACTATACGATAACGGAAAGTTTGAGGGTTCAAGCTATTCAAAAAGAAATGGAGCCAGCTTAAGAGTAGTTATAGGCGAAGAAACACTTTTTGCCCATACAAGCAGCCCTGATTATGCTTCTCTCAAAAAAATTGCTGAAAACCTGAGCAGTATAGCTAAAACAAGATCCTCATCAGCAGAAATAAAAAAAGTACTTGATTTAAAAGAACTTCCAAAAAGAAATCTGATAAAAATAGATAAGGAGTTCGATAAAATCCCTGTTGAGGAAAAAATGGAAAAGATAAATATGGCTGTCAAAGTAGCCAAAGAGTATGATCCACGGATAATCCAGATAACCGTAAGATATGGAGATTCCAAAAGAACTGTAAGAATAGTTAACTCAGACGGCACTATTGCCGACGATGTAAGAAGCTATCCGCTTTTTTACGTTTCAATTGTTGCTAAAAGCGAAGATGGACAGATTTTTACAGGTATGTCAGGAAACTCTGAAAACAAAGGTTTTGAATTCTTTGACGACAACATGATAATACAGGCTGCCAAAGATGCATGCGGACAAGCCATAGCACAGGTTGAAGGCGAGGATGCTCCGGCAGGTGAATTTACAGTTGTAATGTCCAGTCAAGCCGGAGGAACTATGGTTCATGAAGCCTGTGGACACGGAATGGAAGCAGATCTTGTTCTCAGTGGTTCTGTATACAGGGATAAAGCTGGTCAGAAGATTGCTTCAGAAAAAGTGACAGTAGTGGATGACGGTACTATTCCTGGTAAACGAGGAACTCTGAACTATGACGATGAAGGTTCACAGACACAGAGAACCGTTCTGATAGAAAACGGAATTCTTAAGGGCTATATGCACACCAAAATAACCGCTAAAATGTTTGGAAAAGAACCTACAGGAAACGGAAGACGTGAAACATATATGAACCTGCCGATAGTCAGAATGAGAAATACTCTTATCCTCCCTGGAAATGATAATCCGGATGATATTATAAAATCTGTAGAAAAAGGAGTATTTGTAAAAAAGATGGGAGGCGGTCAGGTAGATGTAATCAGCGGCGATTTCCAGTTTAAAATAACCGAGGGATACAACATAGAAAACGGAAAAACAACTACTTCCCTGCGTGGTGCAAGCATAGTCGGAAACGGGCTTAAAGTACTTCAAAGCATAGATATGGTTGGAAACGACTTAGGATATGCAGTGGGAACATGCGGCAAAGATGGTCAGGGCGCCCCGGTATCAGATGCCCAGCCAACTATAAGAGTACCAAAAATGATTGTGGGAGGAGTCGTAAAGGGGGGTAAAGGCAAATGAAAGAAATAATAAATAAGGTTCTTGACTATATAAGTTCAAATAACCTCAAAGGACAGATTAATATCGGAACTGCCGTATCGAAAAAAGCTTCTTTCTCAAACGGAAAGCTTGAAGAACTTTCTCAGGGTGAAAGATCAGCAGCCGGAATATTACTTATGGATAATGACGGGAGAATAGCGGCCGCTAATACCAATCAGCTTGATCAAGACTCTCTGCTTGAGGCTGTAAAAAATGCAGCAGCTTTGGTTAAGTATTCGCAGCCGGATAACGGAAACATGATATCTTCAGACAAGGCATTTACTTTTCTCGACTGGTGTTTTGATATCGATACCAAAAATCTGACTCTCGACGAAATAACAGAAAATGCAAAAAATATGGAAAACAGTGCTAAAAATATGGACAAGAGAATCCAGTTTGTAAGAGGCTCATCGTTTGAAACAGAGGTTACAAAAAGAGTTTTTGCCAATACCAACGGTGTTTATAAGGAATCAGTTTCTTCGAATGCTGCTGCCGAAATTATGCTGGCCGCTGTTCAGGGCGAAAGCTCATCTATGGGATATGAGTTTGACATAAGACAGAGCTCGAGACTTATCAGATCTGAAGACATAATAAAAAATTCAGTGGAGCTTGCCGTAGCAGGATTGAATGCAGAAGTTCTGCAGAGCGGAAGATACGATGTAATATTTAGTCCTACAGTTTCAGGCATGCTTTTAGGTGTTCTTTCCTCTCCGCTGTCAGGAGAAAATGTGTTTAAGGGAAAATCTTTCCTTAAAGATAAGGTAGGGTCGGTTGTCGCAAATAAAAAAGTAAGTCTGGTACATGATCCGATGAACGGTTCTGCTCCTTATGTTTCGTCTTTTGATGCCGAAGGAACCAATACAAAGAAGTTTGATTTCATACGCAATGGTGTGCTGATGACCTATGCCCACAATCTATACTCAGCCGAAAAGATGGACTGTAAACCTACCGGAAACGCTTTTGCTTCTCTGGGCGGAAATCCTTCGATAGGAACTATAAATATGCATCTTTTATCGACCAATACACGTAATGATATACTGAGCGGATACAAAAGTGAAAAGGCTTTATATATAACCCAGGTTATGGGACTGCATACTGCCGACCCGATTTCCGGAAGGTTCTCTATACAGATAAGCGGCCAGGTTGTAGAAAACGGTCAGTTCACAAAAAGCTTCAGAGGAATGACCATGGCAGGAACCCTTCAGGAAATGCTGGAAAACATAGTCATGGTTGGTTCAGACTTTAAGTACATGGGTTCGGTAGCAGGTTCAACAACTTTAATAAAGAATATGAGCATAGGCGGAAAATAAAGGCGGTTTTCCGCCTTTATTGCTTTAATGGAGGCTCATATGGCAGAAAAAACAGTTATATGCGGGACAATACAGGGTCACTCCTGTAGAAAACCAGGCTACATAGTATTTGACAAAGAAACCGGCATAATAGAGACTGTAGGTTCTGGCTCTTACACAACAGCAGCAAGTGAAGAGGTTGTGTATTTCAATGATGAATACACTATACTGCCGGCGGATATAAACGGTCATTCCCACCCGGAACAATCTATTTATACAGATGTTGTAAAGCCAGAATGGGATTTGCCGCTATGGTGCAGAAATACTATCTACAAGTATTCGCCATACCTTACCACACAAGCTGTATATTACAGCTGTCTCAGGGCTTTTTCAAGGATGCTTACATACGGTATCGGTACAGTTTTTGTTTCTTTTTACTGCCATAACAAACTTGGAAATGCAATGGACCTACAGGTAATTAAGGCTGCAAAGGATATAGGGATACGATTATACTTTGGACGTATGAATTATGATATAATTTCAGAAAACGCGTATTATGAAAAAAAGCTTTCTCAGACATACTTTTTTGAAGATTATGAAACTGCAGCAAGAAACTACATGAGTCTTCTTAGCGAATCAACAGATCATGTAATAGTAGCGCCTTCAGTCCATAGTCTTCATGCAAGCACTCCGGCGGCTGTAAAAAAAGCTTACGAACTTGCCGCTATAACAGATACATACATACAGTTTCATCTCTCTGAAGATAAAAATGATGTTGATATATCTCTATCCAATTTTGGTGAGCGTCCTGTTGCTTTTTTCAAAAAAAATTTTGCAGATCACAGGATTCAAGCTCTTAAGAAATTCATTTTCTCCGATTGCATTTGGCTTGATGAAGAGGAGATTTCCGTGTTGAAAGAGGCCGGGTGCACAGTGGTATTTAACCCCAGAATGAATTATAGGATGAGGGTGGGACGGGCTCCTTATGAAAGTTTTATAGAAAAAAGTATTCCTTTCCTCTTAGGAACAGACGGGGAGTCCAGCAATCACGATTTATCCATCGAAAATGAAAAAGGATTTTTTGTTTCACAGCTTAATCTACCTGTAAAACACTATCAACAAAAATTCCCTTTCGGCTGTGCCTATGTAGGTTCAATCGAACCAGGATGTTTTTGTGATCTTAAAGTCAAAAAAGATGGAAAGGTCACAGACGTTTTTGTCGGGGGAAAGAGAGTATTTTCAGAAGAAACTTTTGTGTCAGCTGACAGTAAAAAAGTTGAGACTCTTGAAAAAGAGGCTTCTTCAGAAATTAAAAATTTTTTTCTTTATGCTGACAAAAAAATACAGGAGGGAAATTAATGCAGAAGGAATTTTTTATAAAAAAACGTGAACAGTTATTCGAAAAATTAGCTGATGATTCTATTGCTGTAATGTTTTCATCAAATGCTCCTCTGAAAACTGCTGATGAACACTATGCCTTCACTCCGAACAGAAATTTTTATTATCTGACAGGTCTGGATAGAGAAAACTTTATCCTGGTCATGAAAAAGAAGCAGGGAACAACCTCTTCTTCGATATACATAGAAAAGCATGATCCTATACTTGCTAAATGGGTAGGAGACAGGATGCTCGCCGATGAAGTGCAGTCCATAAGCGGTATTTCTGATATCCGTTATGTAGATGACATAAGTAAAGATATAGGTTCTCTGCTTGGTGGGTACGATTTCGAAAATGTTTACTTTGATTTTGAATACAGAGGATGGGATCGGACCTGCAACGAACAGAGAGTATTTGCAAATGAGCTTAAATCAAGATTTCCTTCTGTAAGTTTAAAAAATTTGTATCATATCTTATCATCTATGAGACTTATAAAAGAACCCGAAGAGATTCAGAAAATGAAACAGGCTATAAGCATCACTCAAAAAGGAATCCTGAACATTCTTGACAACATACGGCCTGGTATAATGGAGTACGAGCTTGAAGCATACTTTGATTTTACCTTAAAAAGCAGCGGCGTAAAAGATTTCGCTTTCAAGACCATAGCCGCCAGCGGCAAGAATGCAACAGTTCTTCATTACTCACAGAATAATTCTATGATGAACGAAAACGACCTTATACTCTTTGACCTCGGTGCACAGTTTGAATATTATAATGCAGATATATCCAGAACATTTCCTATAAGCGGAAAGTACTCTCAAAGACAGAAAGATGTTTACGATGTTGTTCTTCAGGCACAGCAAGCAGTAACTCAGGCTGCAAAACCAGGAGTTCCTTTTTCTATACTGAATGATACGGCAAAAAAAGTTTTGACAGAAGGCTGCAGAAAGCTCGGACTGATAAAAGAGGATAATGAGCTTTCGGAGTATTATTATCACGGAGTATCTCACTACCTTGGCCTTGACACACATGATGTCGGTACACGCGATACTGTCTTGAAAGAAGGCATGGTTATTACCAACGAGCCCGGACTTTATATAGCCTCCGAAGGTATTGGGATACGTATCGAGGATGATCTCCTTATATCTCATGACGGAGCAGAGGTTCTTTCAAAAGACATTCTAAAAGATACTTTTGATGTAGAGGCGTATATAAAGAACAGATAGATAAGGGGGACATATGAGAAAAACTCTGTTTATTTCTCTTATCCTTTTTTTGTCGGTTTTTATCTATGCACAGAAGGTACTTATAGGCGTATATGAAAACTATCCGATAGTTTACAAAACTTCTGGTAACGAGCTACAGGGAATTCTGATAGACTGTTTTAAAATAATTTCCGAGAAGTCTGATTATGATTTTGATTTTGTATATAAAACATGGCCTGAACTTCTCGGAGATTTTGAAAACGGCACCTTGGACATCATAACAGGTATTGCCTACACTTCTCAAAGAGAAGAGCAGTATTTTTTTTCTTCAGAGTACATATCTTCAGAATGGGGTCAGATTTATACAAACTCCGACTCTCCCATAACTTCTTATCTTGATCTTCAGAACAAAAAAATTGTATATATAAAAGACAGTTACTTTTTTGATTCGCCTGCAGGTATTCTAAATATTCTCAAA
>JAKJGQ010000038.1 GCA_022704305.1 Thermotogae bacterium
ACTATAGGCTCCCTTTCCGGGAGCGGGTTTTATGTTACAGTAACTATTATATCAGCATTTTTCTGTTCCAGAACATACTTTTACATCTTTTTTACCTAACTTAACATTATTCTTTAAAAATAACTTCAAACTGACTGCCTACCATCCATTTCGACTCTGCTTTTATCTTAAATCCACTTAGATCACAAAGATGTTTTACTACTGCAAGCCCCAAGCCGGAACCTTTTGCAACCTTTACTGCTTCTACTCCTCTGAAAAACCTTTCAAAAATTCTTGGAAGCTCCTCTTTCCTTATACCTATACCAAAATCTCTTACAACTAATTTTTTATCGCTTATATATACTTCTATTCTTGAATTATCATATGAATATTTTATTGCATTGGACATAAGATTCCGTAGTATGGTATATATAATGAATCTGTCTTCTTTCATAACAGGTGACGTGCATTCAAAATCGGCTGTTATTTTTTTTGCATTGAGTTTTCCTTCCATATCTGAGTAAATTTCCTCATAAAGCTTTACTGGATCAAAAATATCTATTTTAGGAGAGTACAATCCTAATTCTGCCATAGAAAGCATTGTAAGCTGAGATATTATGTTTTCAATCTTCGAGATGGATTTTTCAACCTTTTTTATATTCTGCACATACTTTTCATCTTCCTGAATATCCCTAAGCATCTGAATATTCCCCTTTGCTACTGAAAGCGGAGTACGTAGCTCATGAGAAATAGAGGTAACAAAATCAGATTTTACTTTCTTAAGAAGTTCAAAGTCCGTTTTGTCAGTTATAAAAAGCAGGTTGTACTGTGGTTTATATAAGATATTACAGTATTTGCTGTTGCCGTTGAAGAAGTATATGTAACTGTCAGCAGAAAATGCTTTATGATCTATGATAGCCTGAGTAAGTTCTTCAACCTGATTGAACGTAAATGTGCTTAACAAATCCTTATTTTTTTCAAAACCATATTCCGCTGCTTTTAGATTGAACTCCTGAACATTCATACGCTCAAGTTTAATAAGCGCTTCAGATATCATATCAAGTTCATTCATGTTTACAGGCATTATATCACTCTTCCTCAAAAATATCAGCATCTTTATTAAAGCGGTATCCTACATTTCTTACAGTCTTTATCCAATCCTTTTTGATTTTTGAACGTATCATGCTTATATGTACATCAACCACTCTGTCCGTTATATAGTCATCATCATACCATACCTTATCTATAATCTCCTCCCTAGAGAATATCCTATCCGGATTGCGTGCAAGAAGATGAAGAACCTCGAACTCTTTGCCTGTAAGCTCTATAACTTCAGCTTTGTATTTTAATGAATAGTTATTAGGATATATTTCAAGGCTTCCAAATTTAAGAACATCATTTTCTTTCTTGGTTCTCTTTAGGAGCGCCCTTACTCTTGCAACAACCTCTCTGGGATTAAACGGTTTGGTTACATAGTCATCGGCACCCGACTCTATACCGAATATTTTGTCTCTGTCTGTTCCTTTGGCAGAAACTATTATTACGCCTATTTCAGGATATTTTGCCCTTATATTTGGAAGTTCGTCAATTGAATCACCATCAGCAAGCATTATATCCAGAAGAATAAGATCAACCGCAAATTTTTTTAGTTTTTCTCTCATTTCATTTAGTGAATCCGCTTCAAAAACATCTATTTTTTCTATTGTAAGATAGGTTTTGAGAATATCTCTTATATCTTCATCATCCTCAACTATTAAAACCGATGCCATAAGAGCCTCCTGTTTTCATTCATATAAATTCGTCTATATCTTTACCGGTTTCTATATATATTATTTCTTCACATAGATTAGTGGAATGATCGGCTATTCTTTCAAGGTCTCTGGCAAGAAGAATATAAAGTATGGCTAAGCGCTTATCGAACTGGTCATTGCAGATTCCGTCTATTACACTGCTGTTTACTATTTTTTCGAGATTATCAATATCGTTGTCTCTTCGCCATACTTCGATAGCAAGCTTTATGTTCCTTCCTCCGAAAGCTTCGTATGTATCCTTTATCATCTGAAGACATATTCCGAACATTCTTTTTATGTCTTTAATAAGATTTATTTTGATATTTTTTTCATAAATATCCTTCGTCATTTCAGCAATATTACAGGAAAGATCCGCAATACGCTCAAGATTGTTTGCAAACTTAACCATCGTCATCGCATATCTCAGATCTTTTGACTGTGGACTGTATCTTGCAACAATCATGTATACGGTTTCTTCTATTTGCCTGTTAAGATCATCAATGGCATCGTCTCCTGCTATAACCTTATCAGCAATAAATGTATCGACATCTTCAAGAGATTTTACTGCAAGCTCGAAAGATTCCAGAACCAAAGAAAGCATTTTTGATACTTCTGCCCTTAAAAAAAGCATTTCATTATCGTAATGTCTGGTATTTTCCATAAGAACCTCCGCTTAACCTATTCTTCCTGTAAGATACTGTTCAGTCAGTTCGTTTTTAGGAGATCTTATTATCTTGGATGTACTGTCATACTCAATAAGATCACCCTGAAACATATATGCCATATAATCAGATATTCTTACAGCCTGCGATAAGTTATGTGTGACTATAATTATACTATAATTCTGTGATAATTCTTCGAGAAGAATTTCTATCTTCTGTGTCGCTATAGGGTCAAGAGCAGATGTTGGTTCGTCCAGAAGAATTACCTCAGGGTCAACTGCAAGAGCTCTCGCAATGCATAGCCTTTGCTGCTGCCCTCCTGAAAGTGACAGTGCTGACTTGTGAAGTTCATCCTTTACTTCTTCCCAGAGCGCTGCTTTTTTGAGTGAGCTTTCAACGATATCTTCAATTTTGGATTTGTTTTTAATACCGTGTATTCTTGGACCAAAAGAGACATTATCGTATATAGACATTGGAAAAGGCGTAGGTTTCTGAAAAACCATTCCAACATTTTTCCTGTATAATGTAAGGTCTAGCTTCTTATCGTTAACGTTTTTGCCATTATATAAAATTTCTCCTTCAGTTCTGAACCCGACAATTTCATCGTTCATTCTGTTTATGCTACGCAGAAGCGTCGATTTTCCGCATCCGGAAGGCCCAATTATGGCTGTGATCTTATTCTTGTAAAAGTCAAGATTTATTTCTTTAAGAGCTTTTTTATCAGAATAATAAGCATTGAAGTTCCTTACTGATATCACTATACCTGGTTTCTCATCATTTATGGGCATTGCCAATCTTCCTCCTTATGTAAAAAGCCGTTGAATATATAATCAGAATAAAAATCATGAGAAATGCCGATGCGCCTTTAGCCATCCACTGTGCAGACTGACCATAAGCCATTGTAATGTAATAAATGTGTGATGGCAAAGTCATTACAGGATCAAGTATGCCTTTGGGCATCATTGTAGAGTAAAATATTGCTCCCGTAAGAAGTATAGGTGCTGTTTCACCTATAACCCTGCCGCCTCCTATTAACACTGCAGTTATTATACGCTCTTTTGCAGCAGTAAGTACAACCTTAAAAACCACTTCAGACTTTTTCGCACCCAACGCATAAGCTGATTCGCGAAGTTCTCTTGGAACAGCCTGAAGAGCTTCACGAACCGATGATGAGATAACTGGCAGTGTCATTATTGCAAGTGTGAGACTTCCCGAAAGTATAGATGTTCTGAAGCCAAGAGTAATACAAAAAATAGATAATCCGAACAGTCCGTATACTATTGAAGGAACTCCCGAAAGAGCAGTTATTGACGTATCGACTATCTTTGAAAAAAAACCTTTTCCTGCATACTCCGAAAGAAATACTCCTGTAAAAACACCAAGAGGAATTGCCACTGCAAGGCTCAACAGCAGCACTGATACAGAACCGATTATTGCGGGAAATATACCGCCCTTTGTCATTCCCATCTGTGGAAACTGGGTAAAAAACTCAGGAGAAAAATACATAAAGCCTTCAAGTATGAAGGTAAGAAATATTGCTATTACAATTGCAAATGCAGCATAACTGATAACTCTGAATATAATGGAAATTACTATGTCTCTTTTCATTTTGAACTCCTCCGGGATATTTTCTTGGATATTAATGTCAGAATAAAAGAGATGGTTAAAAGGACAAGACCTGCGGCAAAAAGAGCTGAATAATGAATACTTCCCAGTTCTACTTCTCCCATCTCACTAGCAATTGCTGCCGTAAGAGGACGGACTGGATCCCATAAAGACATTGGAATTATAGCTGCGCCTCCGCTTGCCATAAGCACTACCATAGTCTCTCCTATTATTCTGTTCAAAGTTAGAATAACCGCATTCATCAAACCAGGCATAGCCGCTTTTGAGATAACGGAAAATCCTGCTCTAAATTTGGTTGCTCCCAAAGCGAGTGCTCCTTCTTTCATAGATTTGTCAACAGAACTCATGGCTTCTTCCATTAAAGAAGCTGTGTAAGGCAGTGAAAGTATGGTGAGACCTACTGCCCCTAGAAGGATGTTTTCTCTCGACCATGCACCTAATTTAAAAAATATTGGTGCAACATATACAAGCAAAAAAGAACCTATAATAACCGAAGGTACTCCTGAAAGGAGATCTATTGAAGATTTTATTATATTTTTTTCCCAAGGTTTGGCATACCCATACATAAAAAAAGCAATTATATAGCCTAGCGGAAGAACAATAACTGCTGTCAGGAGAGTTATAAGCAAAGAACCAATAAACATTGCAGCAAGACCATATTCGGGCTCTGAATGAGTTGGATACCATAACATTCCACTGAAGAGCTTAAAGCCTTCTCTGCTTATTGCCGGTACTGACTCCTTTATTATAAAGCCAAAAATCATAACAAGAATAAGGATTGAAAAACAAGCTACACAAACTACCATTATATTTTTAAAATTGTTTTTTATCTCTCTTTTATTCATATAAATTTAAACACCTCTTATTCCATGATCATAGGCGTAAGCAGGGGAAACCCATCCCCTGCCGCAGTTTATAATCTATTGTTAGTTTCCATAGGCTGCTATGAATCCGGCTTTTTCTACCAACTCCTGACCCCTTTTCGAAGTTGCAAAGGAAAAGTACTCCTTAACAGGACCAGTCATCGGAAAACCTTCAGTTGCATTTATAAACATGTATAAAGGTCTGGACATTATATATGTGGAATCAAGAACAGTAGCTTTTGAAGGCATAACTCCTTCTACTTTAAGAACCTTTACATTGCTATCCACATATCCAATACCCATATATGCAATAGCATTGGAATCTCTGAGAACCACATCTGCTTCAAACTGGGTTGATTCAACCATTCTTACTGCCGGAGACATCTTATCAGAGCCAAGAACAAAGTGTGAGAAAGTTTCATAAGTTCCTGAAGCTGTATTTCTTGAATAGACATTTATCCTGTTTTTAGGAAGATTAGGATCAATTTGATTCCATGTTGTTATTTTACCAGTATATATGTCTTTAAGAGTTGAAATGGTAATATTTTCCAGTTTTATGCTCTTGTTTACTACTACCGCAATTCCATCGTATGCAACAACAATAGGCATAAAAAGCTTCTTTTCCTTGCCCATCTGTTCGATTTCGCTTGCCTTCAGCCAGCGTGATGAGTTGGCTATGTCGGTTGTATTGTTGAATAAAGCGGATATTCCGGTTGATGAACCTGCACCTTCCAAAGTAATATTTATTGAAGGATTCAGCTTCTTCATCTCTTCAGCCCACATCTGAGCAATCGGAAGAACGGTATTTGATCCTTTAACTACAAGCGGTGCAGAAAAAGAAAAGACGCTTACAACTAAAACCAGAAAGACTAGAATTTTTTTCATACTTTTCCCTCCTATTTTTTTCTTTCGCTACTATTTTAATTCATTAATATTTTTACCGTTTTGGTTTTTATTAAGTTTTATTAAGAAAGTTCTGTTCTAAATTATTCTCTATTAAGATTTTTTCTGATATAATTTATATATATTTCTGTACTAAACTCAAATAATCCAAACTATGGAGGGAAAAATGGACTTTAAAACAATCAATCCTTTTCTGCTTGCTATGATTCAGTTTGCAGTCCTTGGAAGCTTTGGTGAAGTTGTTGCCTTAATAATAAAAAAAGAAAAAATCAAAGTTTTCAGATTTCTTTATTCAGCTGTGGTATGGTCTGTGCTCGGGGTTCTTATAAAGTTTGTCTTTACGGGGTTCAGCGGTTTTGTATATGAGCTTGTTAAAAATGGTATTGTTCCGGATAATCTTTTTATAAAAAGCTTTCTCAAATCTTTTTTTACCAACTGGCTTTTCGGACCATGGCTTATAATAATCCATAGGGTTCTTGATTCTATTATTTTAGGAAAAGTTGATCTTTCATGGCAGAAGCTTAAAAAATCTATGTTTACTCTTGTTTGGTTTTGGTTAGGTGCTCATACAGTTACATTTATGCTTTCGCCTCAATGGCAGATGACTCTGGCAGCAGCGTGGAGCTTTGTACTTGGACTGCTGTTAAGTATTTTTTCTTCAAAAGATAAAACAGCTGGGAAAAACGGTTCCAACACTTAAAAATATATATGGAGGTAGAAAATGGGAAGCCTAAAAGCAGTTATTACTATGGAAAACGAAGAAAAAATCGTAGTGGAATTATATGAAAAATATGCTCCTCTCACTGTAAAAAACTTTATAGACTTATGTAACAAGAATTTTTATTCTGGACTCACCTTTCACCGTATAGTAAAGGGCTTTGTGATACAGGGCGGATGTCCTAATGGAGACGGCACAGGTGGACCAGGGTATGAGATCAAGGGAGAGTTCAGCACCAACGGAATCAATAATGCACTTAAACATACTAAAGGAGTTATTTCTATGGCCAGAAGCAGTGATCCGGATTCGGCAGGCTCGCAGTTTTTTATAATGCTTGATGATCATCCGCATTTAGATGGCAGTTATGCTGCATTCGGAAAGGTCATTCAAGGAATGGAAATTGTGGACAGAATTGGAAAATCCAAAGTCGATTTAAGGGACAAGCCTCTCATACCTGTAGTGATTAAAAGTATTTCCATAGAAAATGAAACACTCTGAATTTCAATCAGAGTGTTCTGTTTTTTTAATCAGCATTTCTCTCATCTTTACAAAAGCTTCAGCAGTGATAATCACATCACCTTCTGCCCTATGTCTTTGAACTGCTGTGTTGATATTCAGTCGCTGGCATATAGAGTCAAGATTGTGTCTGGTATGTCCCCTGAATACCTTCCACGACATGCTGATAGTATCAATGATTTCATTATCAAGCGAAAGATGGGAGCAAAGTCTTAGCTCATTATTCAAAAAAGAAAGGTCGAAAGGAGCGTTCTGTATAACCAAAATATTGTTTCCAATGAACTCTAAAAAACTTTCACATATTTCAAAAAACTTAGGTGCTTTTTCTACATGATAATCATATATTCCATGTATCTTTGAAACAGATAAAGGAATATATCTTTCTGGATTTATAAGTTTGACGTATTTATCAGAAAGCCTGTAACCGTTGCTTAAATCGATTTTATAAACAGCGATCTCCACAATACGGTCGCCACTCCTTGGTGAAAGACCTGTTGTTTCGGTATCAAGAACACAAAATACTTGTTTTTCTAAAAGATTTGAAAGTTCCATAATATCACCATAATATTAAATCCTGCCATAGCTGTAAATCAATGGCAGGATTTGATTGATTTATTTAATTAACCGATCACTAAAAGAAGCTGATCTCCTTCAACCGTATCTCCTTTCTTAACAAGTATGTTCCTTACTGTTCCGGAAGCTTCTGCAGGTATCACATTTTCCATCTTCATAGCTTCTATAGTAAGAAGGTGATCCCCTTTATTAACCTTCTGTCCCTCAGAAACTACAACCTCAACGATAACACCCGGAAGCGGTGCAGCAACTTTAAAACCTTCTCCGGAATACTCTGCCTGAGGCGCTTTTTCCTGTACAGGAACAGCTTTTACTTCCGGCTTAGGTTCATTTACCTGAACAACGGATTTTACTGGCTGCACAGGGGCAGTTGTCGGTACTGAAGATATTACAGGCTGTGAGTTCAAAGACGCTGTTTCTTCAACCTCTACTTCAAATGTCTTTCCGTTTACTTTTACATTAAATTTCTTTACCACTTTTATCCCTCCAGTTATATTATTCTACTTTGTCCGCCATGTTGTGTGGGAAGGCGCGACTCCCCACATTGATGAAAAATGAACCTTGGAAGATTTCTTATTAATCGCTGGTTTTATATTAGTTACTGTAAATTGTGAGCCATTTTCATAAACAGCTATCGCTGCCATTATTGCAGCTACTTCCTGTTCATCATAATTCAAAAACGATTCATCCGTATGTACTGTTTGCTGAATATGCTGAACCGGCTGAGGCTTACTTTCAGCCTTAGGCAGATTAATATTATGCTTTGGCTTATCCTGAAGTTTCATATACTTCATAAGCTGGAAAACAAACATCAGAATGACCAGAACAATAAAAACTATTATAATACCCATATAAGTAACATACCATACTTTTTCTCCGGAGAAAGAACTTTCAGCAGTAGTTTCAGTATTTTGACCAGTCGGCGATTGTATCTGAACAACATCATTGCTTTCTGGAGCAGTTACATTCGTAGGTGAAGCAGAATCATAACTAAAAGCCGAAATAACTAACAAACAAAAAAGTAATACCGAAATTGTTTTTCTTATCGATTTCATGGACACACCCCTTATAATGGAATATTTCCATGTTTTTTTGCAGGTCTGGGTTCTGCCTTAGTCATACTTATATCCAGTGCCTTTACTATTTTCGCCCTTGTAGTTGCAGGATCAATTACATCTTCAATATAGCCCTTTGCTGCTGCTTCATAGGGATTAGCAAACTGTTTCTTATACTCTTCTATCTTTTCTTTTCTTGTTATTTCAGGCTCCTTTGAGCTTTCTATATCTTTGGAAAAAATAATATTTGCTGCTCCGTCAGGACCCATAACTGCTATTTCTGCGGTCGGCCATGCAAAAACAAAATCAGACCCCAGATGCTGCGAAGCCATAGCAATATAAGCACCACCGTATGCCTTTCTTATAATAACCGTGACTTTGGGAACAGTTGACTCTGAGTATGCAAACAAGAGTTTTGCCCCGTGTCTTATAATTCCATCGTGCTCCTGACCTACTCCCGGCAGATAACCTGGAGTGTCTACAAAAGTAATTATAGGAATGTTAAAAGCATCACAAAATCTTATGAATCGCGAAGCCTTATCCGAAGCATTTATATCAAGCGATCCGGCAAGCTGTTTGGGTTGATTTGCAATTATTCCTACTGACTTTCCGGAAATTCGTGCAAAACCTACCACTATATTTTTAGCATAATCAGGTTGTATTTCAAAAAATGTTCCATCATCAAAAATAATTTCAATCAAATCTTTTATATCGTATGCTTTTTTAGGATCAGGTGAAACAAGGTCGTATATTTTTTTATCAATTTCAAATGAGAAGTCGCCATCATCATCCGGAACAGTCTCAAGATTATTTGATGGAATATAAGAAAGAAGCTTTTTTACATACTCCATAGCCTGTTTATCGTCACTTGCCTTAAGATGAGCTACTCCACTTTTGGCATTATGTACGCTTGCCCCTCCGAGGCTCTCTCCATCAACATCCTCATTGGTTACAGACTTTATAACCTTGGGACCTGTAATAAACATTTGCGAAGTTTTATCGACCATTATTGTAAAATCTGTTATAGCCGGAGAATAGACTGCACCGCCGGCACATGGACCAGAGATGACTGTTATCTGCGGAACCACACCAGATGCAAGAGTATTCCTGTAAAATATCCCTCCGTATCCATAAAGTGCATCTACACCTTCCTGTATCCTTGCTCCTCCTGAATCGTTTATTCCTACTATGGGCATTCCATACTTCATGGCCAGATCTTGAATTTTTATTATTTTTTTAGCATGCATCTCACCCAAAGATCCGCCTTGAACTGTAAAATCCTGAGAAAAAATAGCAATCTTTTTACCGTTTACTTTTCCAAAACCGGTCACAACACCATCATAAGGAAACTGCTTTTTGTCAAGATCAAAATTGGTACTCCTGTGTTTTACAAAAATATCCACTTCCTCGAAAGAACCTTCATCCACCAAATACTCTATTCTTTCTCTGGCAGTAAGTTTTCCATTCGAATGCTGCTTGTCTATCTTATCTTTTCCGCCGCATTCATATAGCTTTTGCAGCTTTTTGTTATAATCTTCAAGCTTTTCCAAAAACTTGGGATCTGACATCTTTTCCGACCTCCTATATTATAATGGAAATTACTTTTTATGTTCCACGAGTTCAACAAGAACTCCATTAGCCGATTTCGGATGCATAAAAACCACACTGGTATTATGTGCACCGTTTTTAGGCTCATCAGAAAGAGTTCTAAGTCCTAACTCTTTGGCTTTGGTTATCATAGCTTTTACATCATCTACTTTGTAAGCAATATGATGCATACCTTCGCCTTTCTTTTCAAGGAAAGCTGACACTTCAGAGTTATCAGAAACAGGCTGCAAGAGTTCTATTCTGCTCCCTCCAATTTCTATGAACACTACTCTCAGACCTCTTTCTGGCATAATCTCTTCATGCGAAGGAGCTATTCCCAGCAAATCTTTATAAAGCTTAAGCGCTTCATCTATTGATTTTACCGCTATTCCTATATGATCAATCTTCTCAGTCATCACATGCCTCCTCTTGAATATATTTTTTTACTATTAAGCTTTTAAACTCTCTTAAACTGTTTTTACCAACTTCCTGAGATGAAATTATATCGTCCATGACTCTCATGAGATTGCTTCTGACCCTTCTTTTAAGTCTGCGCTCATGACGCTTAAAAATTTCACCACTAGAACTCATATCGCTGTAAAACTCGTCTATCCACTTCTCTAGCTCCTCAACTCCGATATTCTTTGAGGCACTGACTTCAAAAACCTTTCTTTTTGATTTTACATCATTTTCCAGAGCAAGTGTATTTCTAAGCTTTACTGAAAAGGCATTTGCCTGTGGAAGATCTATCTTGTTGACAACATATCCATCTGCAATCTCCATTATACCAGCTTTAAACATCTGTATTTCATCTCCAGAGTCCGGAGACATAACCAGCAGAACTGTATCTGCTACATAAACTATTTCTATCTCTGATTGTCCGGCACCGACAGTCTCTATTATTATTTTGTCAAAACCAAAAGCCTTCATTACATCAACGATATCGTATATAGCATCACAAAGACCACCTACACTGCCCCTTGAGGCAACACTTCTTATATAAACATTTTCAGATTCAGAAATATCCCGCATCCTTATCCTGTCACCCAAAAATGCTCCCATTGTAAAAGGACTGCTTGGATCTACAGCTATTACTCCGATTTTTTGATTCTTCGCTGCCATCATACTTACGTAAGCCGAAACCAGGGTACTTTTCCCTGCACCAGGGCTGCCTGTAAAACCAACTGTCGGAGCATCTCGAAGAGTATTTTTTTTGAGAGTTTCAATGATTTTCCACGCAGAATCCGGATTGTTTTCCACAAGAGTAATCATCTTTGCCAATGCATAGATACGGCCTTTAAAAAAATCATCTGAAATTAAATTATACTGCTGTTCCCAAGACAATTTCCTTCACCCTTTTGATAATATCTTCAAATGAAGTGCCCGGACCAAAAACTTCATTTACTCCCATTTTTTTGAGTTCAGGAATATCATCTGCCGGAATTATTCCTCCAAGGAAGATCGGAACATTTATTTCTTTTTCTTTCATCAGTTTTATTATCTTCTGGCAAAGTTTCATATGGGCGCCTGAAAGTATAGAAAGACCCAAAATATCTGCATCTTCCTGTAAAACAGTGTTCACTATTTCTTCAGGAGTCTGCCTGATACCTGTATATATAACTTCCATACCTGCATCTCTCAAAGCACGGGCAACAACTTTAGACCCCCTATCATGCCCGTCCAGCCCAGGTTTTCCAACTACAACTCTAATTCTTTTTTCCATCAGAACTCACCTCCGTTATAGTATAACCGATTCTCTGAACTCGCCAAATACTTCCCTGAGAACGTTTGTTATTTCACCAAGTGTGGCATACGCTTTTACTGCTTCGTATATAAAAGGCATTATATTTTCTTTTGATGCTGCAGCCAGCTTAAGACTTGAAAGCTTCTCACTTACCAGATTGTTATCTCTTATTTCTTTAAGTTCTTTTATCTTGGATTTTTGTTTTTCCTCAACCGATGTGTCAACCTTAAGTATCGGCGTAGGCTTACTTCCCTTTTCGGTTGTGAATTCATTCATACCTACTATTACGTCTTCTTTTTTCTCTATTCTCAACTGTGCTTCATAAGCAGAATTAAGAATTTCCTTTTGAACATAACCTGTTTCAACGGCCCTGACCATTCCGCCCATGTCGTCTATTTTTTTAATGTACTCCATTGCTTTTTCTTCAATATCCTTTGTAAGATGTTCTATAAGATATGATCCTGCAAACGGATCAACGGTATCTGTTACTCCTGATTCATACGCTATAATTTGCTGAGTCCTAAGAGCTATGGTTGCTGATTCCTGTGTAGGCAGACCGAGTGCTTCGTCAAATGAGTTGGTATGAAGCGACTGTGTCCCGCCAAGAACTGCTGATAATGCCTGCATGGTTACTCTTATTATATTATTCATCGGCTGTTGGGCAGTAAGGGTAGAACCAGCCGTCTGGGTATGGAACTTAAGTTTAAGTGCCTCTTCGTTGGTGACATGGAATCTTTCCTTCATTACTTTTGCCCATATCTTTCTGGCTGCCCTAAACTTTGAAATTTCCTCTATGAAGTTGTTATGAGCGTTGAAGAAAAATGAAAGGTTGGTTCCGAAAACATTTGGGTCAAGACCAGCTTTAATTGCTGCCTCAACATAAGCTATACCGTCTGCTATGGTGAAAGCTACTTCTTGAACGGCATTTGCTCCTGCTTCTCTTATATGGTAACCGCTGATACTTATAAGATTGAATTTGGGAAGATTTTTGGATCCGTATTCAAAGATATCTACAATAACTCTCATTGAAGGATCTGGAGGAAATACGTAGGTACCCCTAGCAATATATTCCTTAAGAATATCGTTCTGAATGGTTCCTCTAAGTTGGTCATGGCGTACTCCCTGTTTTTCGCCCACGGCCATCAGCATTGAAAGCAAAATGGCTGAGGTTGAGTTTATCGTCATAGATACACTCACTTTATCCAAGGGTATACTATCAAAAAGTATTTCCATGTCTTTCAGTGAATCAATAGCGACTCCAACTTTTCCTACTTCTCCTTCTGACATTTCATCATCTGAATCGTATCCTATCTGGGTAGGAAGATCAAATGCAACTGAAAGCCCTGTCTGTCCCTGTTCTAAGAGATAACGGTATCTTTTGTTTGATTCTTCGGCGCTGGCAAATCCTGCATACTGTCTCATCGTCCAGAATCTTCCTCTGTACATTGTGGGCTGAACGCCTCGGGTATACGGATATTCACCCGGAAATCCTATATCCTTGGCATAGTCGATATCTTTTACATCGGCGGGAGTATAAACAGGATCGACCACCTTTCCATAAGATGTTTTGAACTCCTTTTTCCTCTCCGGAAATCTGCTCACTGTCTTTTTGAAAGTTTTTTCATACCAAAGAGCTTTTTTCTCAACAAGTTCATTGATTTTATTTTCCTGATCCATCAGATACACCTCCAGTACAAGATAAGCTTACAGTATTATTTTACATTAAAGTTTGTAATATTACAAATACGGATGTTAAATACTATCGACTATATAGTGAAAAAGACTTCATTAAATCCCAAAGAAACTAATTAATCTGAAGTTTACCGATAAAGATAATAAATGCATTTTTCTTATAGTTACTTTTTGTGGTATGATATATTGAGATTGTGTACTGTTCGTTTCACATACAATAGTTAACGGGGGGCATTTATGGAAGATATCATTTATGCAAAGATAATAGATGGGGATATGGTTTTTTTCTTTCAGAAAGGCTATACTCAAAAGGAACTGCTTGAGAGCTTTGAAAAAAAACTCAACACCATGAAGAGCTTTTTCAATATCGGCGACAGCATATATATATTTCTTGAAGATGAAAGTCAGTTCAATATGATACCAAAAATAGCCAAACTTGCTGTATCGCAAAGTATTAAGCTTGCCGGTTCTTTTTTTGGTGAGCTTCCTTCCATGAAAAAAAACAAAAAGGAACTTGAACTTACAAATACAAAAATTTATAGAAAACATGTCCGCTCTGGCCAGGCAATTGAAAACCCAGGGGATATAATTATATTCGGAAACATCAACTCCGGTGCAGAAGTAAAGGCTGGTGGAAGCGTAATTGTTTTCGGAAAAGTTTCTGGTATACTCCGAGCCGGTCTTAATACCAAAAAAAATGTTTTTATTGTTGTTTCTGAAATGGCCTCTCCGCTTGTTGAAATTGCAGAAGTGCCTTTTTATAACCATGACTGGCCAAAAGGTCCGATCTCCATTAGAATTGAAGGAACAAAAGCAATTGTGGAACCTTTAGAGATATAGGGGGGTTATTAATGAAAACTATAGAACTATTAAAAGAACTCACAGATTCCTTCGGTGTATCTGGACATGAAGAAGAAACCTTCAAAACCATAGAAAAGATACTCCGAGAAAATTACAAAAACCTTACTTATGAAAGAAAAGGTACAGGAAGTCTCTTAGTAAAAATGGGGAATGGAAGCAGGAAAATTGCTTTTTTTGCTCATACTGACGAGATCGGACTTGTTATAAGCAGAATAACAGACTCAAATTATGCACGAGTAGCAGGTGTTGGAGGAGTTGACCCCAGAACTCTTCTGGCCAAAAGAGTTGTTTTCAGAACAGCTTCTGGAAACAAAATTGGCATAATTGGCATGCTTGCCCCACATCTGCAAGCTCCTTCCACCAAGGACAAATCTCCTTCTTTCGATCAGATTTTTGTTGATTTTTCTGTATCAGGAGGAACCAAAGACCTTCAAGTCG
>JAKJGQ010000039.1 GCA_022704305.1 Thermotogae bacterium
GGATATATATAGTGGATAATGTTGATCCGGACCTCCTTTCAAGTGTTTTGGATCAGATAGATATTAAAACAACTCTTTTTAACGTTATTTCAAAATCCGGAACCACAGCCGAGGCTATGGCAAACTATATGGTGGCCAGGGGACTGCTTGAGACCAATGGTCTTAAAGTTCAGGATCATATATTATTTACAACCGATCCTCAAAACGGCATACTTCGGAAGATGTCACGTGATGAAAATATAAGAGCTATTGAGATTCCTCCGCAGGTAGGTGGAAGGTTCAGCGTGCTCACTCCTGTCGGACTTGTTTCAGCTATGGCAGGAGGAATTGATATACAAGAGCTTTTTCTAGGTGCACGCGATATGTGTGAAAAATGTAAAAATAAAGATATATGGAAGAATCCGGCGGCTCTTAATGCGGTAATACATTATCTTTACTATTTAAAAGGATATAACTTATCCGTGATGATGGTTTACTCCAACAGACTGTATCTTCTTGCCGATTGGTACAGGCAGATATGGGCTGAAAGTATAGGAAAGAAGCTTAATCTCAAAAAAGAAACGGTCAATGTGGGGCAGACTCCGGTAAAAGCTCTTGGTGCTACTGACCAGCATTCACAGGTTCAGCTTTACAACGAAGGACCAAAAGATAAGATAATAACTCTCATAAAGCTTGAGAATTTTGAAAGGGAAGTTTCGATTCCCAAAATACATGAAGATATTGCCGAACTGAAGTATCTTGGCGGAAGAAAGCTTTCCGAGCTTCTTAATACAGAGCTTGCAGGTACGGAGTATGCACTTTTGGAACACGAAAGACCCAATATGAGAGTTACATTTCCCAGAATCAGTGCTTATAACATCGGGGAGTTCATTTTCATGTATGAGTTCTCAACTGCTGTGATGGGAGGTCTTTTGCAGGTTGATCCTTATGACCAGCCCGGTGTGGAGCTTGGGAAAAAGGTTACGTATGCTCTTATGGGACGTGAAGGGTATGAGGATCTTGCCGCAGAGGTTATGAAAAAAATACAGGTAAAAAATAGGGTGATTATGTGATAATTGGAATAACAGGTTTAGCAGGCAGCGGAAAATCTTATGTTTCAAAAATTATGAAAGAAAAAGCAGAGTCCGCGCTTATGAAAAAGGTTTTAGTCATTGATGCAGACAGGGTCGGACACGATGTCCTTTCCCTGTTTTTTATCCGTCAAGAACTTGTAAAAGCTTTTGGAAACGATATTTTAAATGAAAACGGAGAGATAGACAGAAAAGCTCTGGGAAGAAAAGTGTTTTCCAGTCGTGCCAAGCTTTCGTTTTTAAATGCAACTGTGCATCCTGTCATAAGGCACGAAGTAGAAAAAATGTTAAAAGAAAAAGAAAAAAGTTATGATATAATTATAATCGATGCAGCATTGTTAGATCAGATAAAACTAGCTGAAATGTGTAACATAATAGTTCTTGTGGAGTGTTCCGAAGATAAGCGTGTGGACAGGCTGATTCTGAATAGGAGTATCCCTATAGAAAAAGCGCATGCTATTGTGCAGTCTCAGAAAGAACTCAATCTGGGCAGATCTGATTTCAAAATTATAAATGAAGGAAATTTTGAAAGCACCTGCAGGCAGGTTGAAGAATTCCTAAGTCAGCTTACGTCGGTGGAGTAAGGGGTTTTTATTTTTTGGATAAATAGAAATAACTTAAAAAAGTTATCCAATTCTTTTATTACGGAGGTGCTAAAGGTGAAGAAACTTCTTATTGTTCTGCTTGTTGCTCTTTTTGCTACATTTGCATTTGCAGACAAGGTAACGGTTGAATTCTGGCATGCTATGAGCGGTGATCTCGGAAAGGTTCTTCAGAATCTTGTAGACCAGTTCAACAAGGAAAATCCTACCATTGAAGTTAAGTCAGTTTATGTAGGCAACTACAATGCTCTGAACCAGAAACTTCTTGCCACTATAACAGCATACAACCAGGGAACCAAGTCCGGTCTTCCTGCAATGGCACAGTCTTATGGAAACTGGACTGCCAAGTATCTATATTCGGATGTTGTAAAAGCTCTTAACAGCTACATAACCAAAGACCCGGAAATGAAGAAAGCATGGGATACTCAGATTTATCCTGTTTTCAAAGACATCGTTTCATGGGGAGATATGATATATGCTATTCCTTTCAACAAATCAACCCAGGTTTATTTTTACAACACAGATCTTTTTGATATGTACGGAATAGAGCCACCCAAGACCATAGAGGAGTTCAAGGAAATAACCAAACTGCTCACCGAAGATATAAACAAGGACGGAACAGTTGACCAGTATGGCTTTGGAGTAAGAACCATAGTTGATGATTTCCAGATATACCTGTATGCACATAACGGAAGATTCTTGCAGCATGTTGCAAACGGCAAGTATAAAATAATTCTTGATCCCGTTAAGACCAAACAGGCTCTTGAAACAGTTTATTACCTTAAGAAGAACAATCTTTCAATGTTCCAGGGCGGATACTACAATGACCAGTTTGGTTCAGGTCAGATAGCCGCATACATGGGATCAATCGCAGGTAAGAACCCCACAGATGCTTCATGTAAGGGAAAGCACGGATGGAACTGGTCTCCTCTTCCGTCAATTGATGGAGTTCCCCATTCCCCGATAGCCGGAACCGATCTTATAATGTTTAACTGGGTTCCTGTAGAACAGATGGATGCATCATGGAAGTTCATGAAGTACCTGCTTGATCCAGTTAACCAGGCATACTGGGCAATAAACAGCGGATATGTTCCTGTAAGAAGAGATGCAACTCAGACAGCTCAGTGGAAAGCTTATGTTGCTACCGACAAGAAACCGGTTATAGCTCTTAACAGTCTTGAAGGAGCCGTTGCCGATCCTAACCCTGCGGCATGGAACGACATAAGGTCCGAGCTTGCTAAGATTTTTACAGATATGATATATGACAAGGTAAGCATAGATGATGCTTATACAAGAATATACAATGCACTTGAAACTTTATTGAAAGAATCAGACGAACTGGCAAAGTAGAAGTAATAAACCGGGATGATTTGCATCCCGGTTTTTTTATTTGTTTATAAGTTGTGAAGCAAATTTTAAAGCCTCTTCAAGCTCTATATCTACTCCCTGAGCTGTAAGGATGGCATTTTTTTCGGTTATGGGAATGCGGATGGTTGGACTTACACCGCCCTTTCCATTGCGGCTGTCAAGCTGGATATTTTTATCTTTATCAAGAGACTGTCCTGATGGCCATTTTACAGTAACGCCTCCGGGCATTGTAGCCTGTGCCCCTACAAGCCCAAATGATCCGTTTGTACCGTAAAAACCGATTACTTGTGCATTCTTGAGTTTGCTTATTCCCATTGCGACACCTTCGCCGGAACTCACACATTTTGGATTTACTAAAGCCAAGACTGTACCCTTGAAAATTTTTTCTGCAGGATTTATAAAAAGCTCTAAAGAATCGGGATGAGATTCATCTTTTGAAAGTTCTCTCTTTGAGATTTTGTAATTATAGACGTTCTGATATTCAAAAATACTTTTTTCCTCATAAAAAGAACCCAAAAGATCTGCTGCCATGGAATCAAGACCGCCCAGATTATTTCTGAGATCAACAATAAGTACCGGAGAATTTTTTTCTATAGCCTGCTCTACTGCCTGGCGGAAAAGACCCAGAGTAGAAGGTGCATTTCCTGTCTGCTGAAAGTCAGCGTCAAACTCTCCGAGAATTTTTATATAGCTGATGTTCTCGTCAAACATTCTGTACTGTACCATTGCATCGGGTATAGGTTCGGGGGTTTCAATATTCAGAAACATGTCTCTGAGCTTGTCTGAAACTACAGAATCAGGATAATTTTTTTTAAGCGAGACGCCTTTGTCATCGTAAGCTTTGAGTACAGCTGTCTGAACCGATAAATCTTCCGGGTTCATGTACTGGATCTCGGTTTGCGTACCAACAGGCGAACGTACGAGATACTGAGTTTTTTTAAGCAGTTTATTTTCATCAGTCGCAGGGATGCTGGAAAATACTATAGAAGTTCTATCAATAGCCTGTTGTGCATTCATGCCGTTCCAGGAAATCAGCTCCGCTCCTGTTTTTATACCGAGCTGCCACGCAGGACCGGAGGTATCAACCCATGAAATTATTACTTTCCCGTCATCTAGTCTTGTCACTGCCAGTCCGTAACCGCCTCCGACATACTTGTAATCTGTTTCGTTCAAATTATTGATGATTACATGACCGTCAGGAATGCAGTGCAGATAAGTTCTTAAAGATACATAGTAACTATCGAAATCATTCTTTTCCTGAGCAGCTTTAATTTGAGGGTAGTAAGCTGCATACATGCTCTGCCAGTCGATATTTTTATGTTCAGTGAAGGCATACTCTTTGACAAGTCTGTGGTGAAGTTTTTGAAATGCTGTAGTCCATCTTTCCTTGCTGAAATCAGTCTGTTCAGAAGAACTATTTGTACCGGTGATAAACAGTATCAGGACACAGGTTACTGCCAACATAGCTAATGCTGTAAACCAGTAAACTCTTTTTCTGTTTTTTTTCATGTACCTTCCCCTCCGATGTATGTTGAATATAAAGATAAGTGGCCGAATGATATTTTAATTCTTTTGACGTTTAAAATCAATATTCATAGTGGCAAGTTGTCCGGCGTTCATCCATTGCAGGCGGAGGTTTTTACGTTCTATAATCCAATGGCTTACAGATTCCCATACTGCGAAAGTGGCTCCTATGGATACAATTTCATGAAGAAAAGGACCGGTTTTTATTGTGCTCAGCCAAAAAGACATAGAATAGAGAACAGCTCCAATAGCAAGGAGAGAAAAGGTTCTCAGGAGATTTAGCTTAAGTTCGACATCTTTTTCATACAGCTTAAGCTTATAATGATTCAGTATGATTCTTACAAGCTCCTGCTGTTCGTTGGGAGAAAGAAAATCTTCTTCAAACAGTATCTTCAGGGGAATATATGAGTTAATAGGATAGGTCAGAGACTCAATGTAACCGTAAAGCTCGGGACTAACTTTGTCTGAAGCAGAAAAAGGATGAAAGATGGACTCCCTGTTTTTTGGGTGTATTGCTATTACTGCGAACCCTTCACTATCAATATACTCGTTTTCTATATAATCGCGCACTTGGGGAAGTTCTTTTCTTATTATGCGCAGGCGGTCTAGAAGAGTGCTTTTACTTAGTTTTTTCATTTCATACCTCCGAAGATGTGTGTATTAAAATTTTACCATAGATAGTATATGCAAAATAGTAATACCTGATAAAATAAAAATCACCCAAAACCTTTTATAAGATTTTGGGTGATTTGGTGGAGCCGATGGGATTTGAACCCACGGCCTCTGCCTTGCGAAGGCAGCGCGCTCCCAGCTGTGCCACGACCCCGAAAGTATCATTTTAGAATCAGATTTTTAAAAGATTGCCCGTTTTTTATTTTCTTTCCGAAAATATCAGCTATTGTTTGACCTATATCAGCAAAGGACTCCCTTGTTCCGATGTTTACATTTTCTTTAACAGGGTTTCCGTATGCCAGAAAAGGTATATATTCCCGTGAGTGGTCTGTGGAAGGGGTTGTAGGATCGCAGCCATGATCCGCACTTATCATAAGAATATCATCATTCTTCATCTGAGACATTATAGATATAAGTTCTTCATCCCATTGCATAAGAGCGTTTGCATAACCCTGAACATCATTTCTGTGCCCATACTTCATATCAAAATCAACCAGATTGGTAAAAATAAAGCAGTTTTCATTTTTTTCTTTCATATATAAAAGAGTTTTTTCAATCCCGTCGATATTGTCAACGGTTTTAACGTACTCTGAAATACCCCTTTCGGCAAAAATATCGTGTATCTTTCCCACAGCATACACTTTTATTCCCGAACCGGTAAGGACATCAAGTACTGTTTCCGCAGGCGGGGGAGAAGAAATATCTTTTCTGTTTGAAGTTCTTATATACTCTGGATACTTTCCAATATATGGTCTGGCGATTATTCTTCCGATATTGTAACCCATTTCTGTAAACATTTCATGAGCAATTTTGCAGCCATGGTAAAGTTCTTCCAGCGGAATTATTTCTTCGTGGGCAGCAACCTGAAAAACACTGTCTGCGGAAGTATAAACAATCCATGAACCCGTTTTTTCCTGTTCAGGTCCGAGATCCTGAATTATTTTAGTTCCAGAAGCAACAGTATTGCCTATAACCTTGCGGTTTGTCCTGAGTTCAAACTCATTTATTATATGACTGTCAAATCCGTTAGGGAAAAAATCAAAGGGCTTTTCAAGATAGATTCCGCTCATTTCCCAGTGCCCGGTGGTTGTATCTTTTCCATCGTTGAACTCTTTGAGCTTTCCGTAGGCTCCAAGACTTGCCTGCACAGGAAAAACTCCCTGTATAGGATATATGTTTCCCAATCCGAGTTTTTGCATATTGGGCATTCTCAGACCGTTAACTGATCTTGCTATATTTGCCAGAGTATTGGAACCTGTGTCTCCGTATAGCGGAGCATCAGGCATTTCGCCTATTCCGACGCTGTCAAGTATGACAAGAATTACCCTCATACTACTCCCTCACTTTTCGCAGATTAAGAAAGTTAATGACGGTATTTATTTCATCTTTTATGGTTTCCGGGTAGACATAACCCTTGAAACCAAGACCTATGAGGAAGGTTTTGAGCACATCGGCAATTATAAAAGATGAGTCTACATTGAACCCGTTGGCTCTCAGTACATCTTTTATAAGCAGTGAAAACTTTTCGTCGATCTCCTGAATTTTTCTTATGGTTACTTTGGATCTGTAAGGGTAGGTCATTATCTGGGCAAAAGCAGCCATCTTATCGGACGGTATGAAAAGCTTGTTTATCTTTTCTTCGATATCCTCTGGTTTTTCAAGTATGGGCTGTATCCATTCCTGAAGTATAAAAGCTGCTGTTTCGATCATGGCGCCGTCTTTTGAGCCAAAGTAATAGTGTAGCGAAGCAATTGTCAAGCTGGCTTCGCTGGCTATTTTGCGAGTTGTGGTTCCGCTTATGCTGTTTTCGTTGATTATGCTTATGATTGACTCTATCAGCTCCTGCTGGCGTCTTTCTCTCAGGTCCGGGTTGGGTCTTCTCGCCATAGTCAGTCCCCCTTTGTATGAAAATCATCTTATGAAATTATTATATCACAGATATTTTTACAAGTATACTACATAAACAAAGTGATTTTTTTGATTTTTCAGTGTATTTATATTATGTTCATATATTCGAAAAGATTATATATCATTATGGATAAGTTTGACAAATGTACTTAGGAATTTGAGTAATAAAATTATATCATAAAAGTACAAAAGTGCAAGAATATTTTATCCAAAAAAAATACAGTTAATTCATAATATACTTTTTTTTAACTATTTTTCTGAAAAAAAAATAAGGCCTGCAAGGCCTCGGATTTGATCAGACATTAATTTAATCTTCCAATTCTTCCAGTTCCTGAAGTATCTCGAAAAGCTTATTGCTGAAAAAATCAGTTTTTATAATATCTTTAATATCTTCTTTCAGCTCCTGTTTTTCATCGCTTCCTAAGATATCTTTTAAAAGTTTGCAGCTTTTGGCGAGTGATAGAAGAATAACCGAGCGCTCGTCAATTGAGGTGCTCTTCTGTGCAGTAATGCGGATGTTTTTGTATATATTCTGTACGATGGCTGTGTTTTTTATGATATATTCTTTCTTCCCAATGGGTTCGATAATATTTTTTCCTTCCAGACCGGCTGCAACTTCATTTTGGATGAACTTCCTTTTTTTACCAGCCTTCTTAATCCAGTACTTGAGACTGTGGATTTTTTTTTCAGCATGGATTTTTTCAAGAAAAAAGTCATACAGGTCTTCGCCTGTTTTTTTGTCATCGAAGGTAACAGCAAGCTTATCTACGAGAGATATATAATCCTTAAGCAGCATTTCACTCAATACCGCCGCAGAAAGGCCGAAATCAAAAAGCCCTCCTAACTTCTTTTTTACCGAATGATCTTCATTATTTATACATATTAAAAAGAAACTCTCAGGCAAAGATAATATAGTACCACCTCCTGAAGCCACTATAATGATACTATGCTTTGGGGATGTTTTTCAATCCTCTTAATATTTCTTAATAAAAAAGTAGTATGTATAATATGTTATAATTGGATAAATAAGAGAGGCGCTAAGCAAAGAATGCCGGGAGGTGAAGTATGCTTGAGAATGTGCGGTTCCAGGTGGAAAAAGAAGACAAACAGGTCAAAGCTCTGTATGAAAAAGAAAGCATGAGACTTTCCGAACTTCAAAGGAAGATAAAGGAACTGAATATTCCTGTCATGATAATTTTTGAAGGATGGGGTGCAGCAGGAAAGGGTACTCTGATAAATGAGCTTATAAGGACGCTTGATCCGAGGGGATTTAATGTTTTTACAACACATCTTCCACAAGGTGAAGATAGATACTGGCCTTTTTTATACAGGTTCTGGATAAAAACACCTGCACGGGGCAGAATAAATATTTTTGATCACAGCTGGTATGACGAGCTGTTTGAAGACTGTGTTACGCAAGGAAAGATAAACCGCAGGATTTTGAGTATGGTGGATGATATAAATGTCTTTGAAAAGCAGCTCTATGAAAACGGAGAGCTTATAATAAAATTTTTTTTGCACATAAGTCAGGAAGAACAAAAGAAAAGGATAAAATCACTTTTGCGCAGTCAGAGTGAAAAGTGGAAAGTAGAAGAAAGAGATCTCAAACAGAATGAAAATTATGAACACTATATGATGGCATTTGAAAGAATAATGGAAAAAACAGATACCCAAAACAGATGGAATGTAATCTCTTCGCAGGATAGAAAAACTGCAGCGCTTCAGATAGTACGGACTGTTGCTTCAGAGTTTGAACAGGCTGTTTCAGGCAGAGAAGCTTCTGCTCGGATGAAGGAAAACATAGTTATCAACTCTGAAACTGTAAACTCTGCCATTCTGGACAGTACGGACCACACGCTGAGTATACCCGAAAAGGAGTATAAAAAAGAGTTGAAAGACCTTCAGATGGAACTGCGGGAGATTCAAAACAGAATGTACCTAAAACGTATTCCGCTTGTGATTGTTTTTGAAGGCTGGGATGCCGCAGGCAAAGGCGGCAATATAAAACGTATAACCCAGGAGCTTGATCCCAGAGGCTATGAGGTAATTCCAGTAGCTGCTCCGAAGGATGCAGAGAGAGAACACTACTATCTTTGGAGATTTTGGATAAAAGTACCTAAAGCTGGGCATATAGCAATTTTTGATAGGTCATGGTATGGCAGGGTTCTGGTTGAAAGGGTTGAAGGCTTCTGTTCGGTGCAGGAGTATAAAAGGGCATATAAAGAAATCAATGATTTTGAAAGCCAGCTTGTAAATTACGGAGCAACTGTTGTGAAATTCTGGCTTGATATAAGTAAAGAAGAACAGCTGAAAAGATTTAACGATAGGCAGAACGACCCTGGCAGAAGCTGGAAGATTACCGATGAAGACTGGAGAAATAGGGAGAAATGGGATCTTTATAAACCTGCAGTAGAAGAGATGCTTTTAAGGACAAGCACTTCATATGCACCCTGGACCGTCGTTGAATCAGATGATAAATACTATGCAAGGCTTAAGACTCTCAGAACGGTAGTGCAATCGATGAAGAAAAAGATATAAATGATGACTAAACCTTTTTGTTATAAACGGTTACACTTTTCTAGCATAGAAGGCAGATCATTTCTCAAAAAAAACATGGATAAAGGAGTCATATAACTTAAAAATCCTATTGAAAAAATTTTTAAAATACCTGCAATATCAATATAAAAAGTGAAACGTTCTCCTAAAATAATATTTGAGAGTATGCTCCATCCTATACTCGCAGATAACGAACCGCCTACAGAAAAAAGTATCATAAAGAAAGATACTTCCAAGGCAGTATCCCTTAAAATTTTGGCAGAAGATATTCCTAGGACACGCATAACCGAAAGTTCACCAAGACGCATCCGGCAAGTATGTGCAGAAGAAAAAATTATAAAAGAAAAGAGAATAAAAAAAAGCAAGGATAGTAATAAAAACTTTATAAGACTTAAAAAATAAGCAGTGCAAGCTGTCTGACCTACAAGAAAATCGTAATCTACTATCTGTTCAAAGTCTTCTGAAAGATCTATATCGGATTCTTTCAGCTTTTTGTAGTCATCAACCGTTATTATTACTGCAGGTATGGGGTTGTCCATTATCGAAAAGAGTTTTAAATTTTCTATTGTCCTGAGCTTATTTCTTGTGGCGGCATCATTTGCATGAAATATGTACTTTTTCTGTGTTCCGAAGAGGATGTTTTCTTCCTGAATCTGATACTCTGCTGCAAGCCAGGAGATGTTGTACCTGCTCATGATTTGAGATATTTTCCGTTCAGAACCAAGATTTTTGGGCTGAAGAAGAGTAATATACCTGAATTCACCTATCTTCTGTGTAGACTGCATCTCAACAGTTGCAGTGATGTTTGTCAGCAGGGTTGTTAAAACCGCAACCAGAAAAATACTTAAAAGCACCGGATGATTTGTGCCAGTACGTATGGTGAAAGCAAATGTTTTTTTTGAGCTTCTTCCCAAATGAAGCTCCTTTTTAATTCGACCGAAGGAAGCTGTTTCTTCAATTGTCTGAACGGGACTACCCCAATGTAAGATGAAAGCACCGTATAAAAAAGAAAAGATGGTTGATAAAAGAGGAATACATGCCGCAGGCAGCAAGGTATAAAAATATAAATTGGTTTTAATCCCTGCCGGTTCAAAAAAATAATTTTTCAAAAGTTCCGTTCCGGCCAATCCGGTAAGTACTCCGGCAATAAAACCAATCAGAGCAGGAATAAAGAGCTGCGAAAAAATCATGGCGTAAGCTGAAACATTTCTCACTCCCATGATTTTCTGAACTGCAAAGTTCTTTCTGTTTTGCCAAAAAAGTCCTTTATTACAGAATATACTGGCAATAGTTGCAGCTGCACAGAATATAATTAAAATAAGAAAAACATTCACCATATTCAAGAGTGATCCGCTTTCTGGAGCATCGGCAGCATAAGTTTTAAATGCTGTAAGGACAGTATTCATAAGAACTGCTCCTGTAACAGATATGAACATAATAAGAACATTCTGAGAAAAAAGTGAAAAATTCTGTCTGAAGAACTTCAGAATATTTTTAGTCATCACAAGTCCCGGCAGAAGTAAGAAGGCTTTTCAGATGTATTTTATTATCAAAAAAGCTTTCAGTATGAGAATCCATGGCAGTCATAATAACTGAACAGCCTGATCTTTCGCAGTAATCAAACAGAAGATTTATCAACAGTCTTTGATTTGTACAGTCGAGGTTTGCCATAGGTTCATCGGCAAAGATTATTTTTGGAGAGTTTATCAAAGCTCTTGCAATAGCCGCCCGATACTTTTGTACGGGTGAAAGCTGATACGGAAAAGTATCCATAAGCTCTGTTATTCCAAGCATTTCACAGAAAAGTTCAAGCCGTCTTTTACTTTCATTCTCTCTTTTCACGGCTGCAATCATAATGTTTTCACGTATAGAAAGGTAGTTTATCAGGAAATGCTTCTGAAATATGAAGCCGAACTCCTTTTGTCGCAGTTCTTCAAGCTTCTTCTTTTCCATGCGGTTAAGCGCCATACTGTTAAAAAAAACACTTCCAGCATCAGGTTTTTTTAATCCGGACATAAGGTAAAGAAGAGTAGATTTTCCACTTTTGGAATCACCGCAGATACAGAGATTTTCACCGCTCTGCAATGAAATTGAAAAATCTTCAAGGATATTTTTTTTAAGTTTTTTGGCTTTGTATGAAAAAGATACTTTTTCCATCCTAAGCAAATATATCTCCCCTCTTTCCGGTAAGCAGGTGCAGTATACCAATGATGATTATACTAAAAAATGACCTAGTTCTTTTAATGAACTAAGTCATGAAGTTGCATTACTTATGTAATTATTTTTCTTTAAAAAGTCTTTCCACAAAAAAACCAAACATAAAGCCAAGCATTACAAATATATATACTGTCCAGCTTCCTGTGAAGGCGGAGATGTCATTTTTGAATATATTTATACTTCCTGCCATCATTACTCCGAGAAGAACAGAGATTACCTTTTCTTTGTTCTTCTTCATAAGAAAGTTCAAAAGCTTTACAATAATAATAAGGCCTATAAGGATTCCCAGACCCATCGGTATAAGAACAGAAAAATCAAAGTCTGAGATAGCTTTTATGGCATTTCTGTATACGCCAAGAATTATCAGTACTGAAGAACCGTCTATTCCGGCAGGCATTGACATTGCGCATGCTCCTAACATTCCGCTTATCATGAGATACCACCATGACTGATTTTCACTTTGGAAGGAACTGTCCGGGCGTGGTATTACAAAGAAGAAAAGACATACAGCTATAACGAGACCTGTCAGAAAAAGGAACAACTTATCTTTTTTGAGCACCTTCTGTTCTCTACCCATGTGAAAAAGTCCACCCAGTATTAAGCCCAAAAAAGTGCCCACAGTATATCCTGGAAACTTTTCGTAGGCGAGCTCCAGAAGATTTGAAAAAGAAAATATTCCCACAATCATTCCTATTGCAACCGGAATAAGGAGCATAGTTGACTTTCTGTCAAATTTGAAAGACATGAAGTTTGAAGCAGCATCGAGAATATCGTAGTACCTTCCGGAAACGGCGGCGATCATTCCGCCTCCTATTCCGGGGACAATATTGGCAATTCCTATAAGCACTCCAAGAAATAAAGTTTGAAGCATCAATCACCTCATGAAATAAAGACTAGGGTGATTATTGAAATAATAACGCAGTATATTCCGAAAATCTTTAAATGACCTTTCAGCACAAGTTTTTTTACAAGGAAAAGTCCTGCCAGGCCAGCGATAAAAGCGGCCAACGCTCCAAAAATCTGAGCCGGTGTGATTGAGATCTTTGAAAGCTCCATGACTCCAGCTCCAAAAGTTACCGGAAGACTCATAAGAAAAGAGTACCTTACGGCATCCTCGCGTTTTACTCCAAGGAACAAAGCGGCAAATAGAGTAGCCCCGCTCCTTGAAATCCCGGGCAGTATGGCTATAGCCTGAAAAATACCAATCATAAGAGCATCTATCCAGGTTATTTTATCCAGACTTTTTTTGTTGGTTCTGAAAAAATCAGAAAAAAACATGAAAAGCGCAGTTACGAGGAAGAGCCCTCCTACAAGCTTTACTGAAGAAAAAGCCTCATTTATGAAATCATTGAGAAAGAATGCGGTAAGTACGGCTGGAATAGTTGAAAGCAAAAGCTTACCTATGAGAGGAAGCACACGCTTATCGAGTGTGAAAAGACCTTTCAAGAGATATACTACATCGCTGAAAACAAAAAGCAGCACCGCTAGAAAGGTTGCAAGATGAAGTACAGCAAAAAAAGAGACATTCTGACCGGCATTGAGAATATTTGAAAAAACGACCAGATGACCGGAGCTTGAAATAGGTAGAAACTCGGCAAACCCCTGAACTATGCCTAAAATAATTTCATTCAAAATTTTTCACCCCTTGGTTGAATTTGGTTGAACAATGTCCGTAAAAAAACAAATAAAATCATATAAGTATACATCAAAAAAATTAATAAGCATTTTCTGGCTGTTAAAAAATCTGTTTTTGCATTATAGCCTCAATATCTTCAATAGTTCTTGGGATCTGTCCAGAGAGATTGGCACAGCCTGTATCTGTAACCAGGCAGTTGTCTTCAAGCCTGAAGCCTATTCCCCACTCTTCACAGTAAATGCCTACATCAACGCAGAATACCATTCCTGGTTCAATAACCTGGGGATAGATAACCCAGTCATGAACGTCATACCCGACATGATGAGAGCCGCCGTGCCACATATAGGTACCGATATCTTCAAAATTTTTACATAGGCCTATATCCTTCAGTTGTTCGAAGGTAAATCTTCTGATGGTTTCATCTACCGATTTCATAAGCATGCCAGGCTTTATAATGCCGAACATATGTTCTGAGGTATTGTATGCGCAGGAATATAAAAGTTTCTGCTTTTCAGAAAACCGTCCATTGCATGGCCATCCCCGCGAGACATCGTTGCATTCATTATCCCAGCAGGCACCAACATCGTTGAGAACCATGTCGCCATCACTGCAAATACCCGAATAATCGTAATAGTGAATAAAAAAGTTATTTTTACCGCTTGATATTATACTGGGAAAGGCAGGCGAAAGAACGCCATTTTGAGCCAGTGCATAGTCAAATTCAGCTTTAAGCTGATATTCATACATTCCTGGTTTTGATGCTTTCATCATGGAAATGATTCCCTGGCGTGTTATTTTTTGAGCCGTTTTCATCGCTTGTATTTCACAGTCTTTTTTTATAGTACGCTGGGATTTTATGAGAGAAGAAAGATTCTTAAGTTTTATATAAGGATAAAGTTTTTTCAGCAGTTCGGCCAATTCGTAAGCTCTGCTGTCAGGTTCGTTTTTTGTAAGCTTATCAAAGTCCATGTATATGTTTTCATACTTTTCACTTTGAACAGCTTTTAAAAAAACAGTTTCAAAATCTTGGACTGATTTTATATCTGTTACTGCACAAACATGTTCTGCCTGTTCGGGAGTGAGTCTGCTTCCGGTCCACCTTTCTGCCATTTTATCTTTCGGGAGAATAAAAAGGGTTTCTTGGACTGTTTCGTTTCCTACAACAGCCATAAAAACCGAGTCAGGCTTTTGTATGCCGGTCATGTACACAAAGTTACGGTTGGCAAAGAAAGGATAGTACTCATCGGCGG